>NZ_DBNGVP010000128.1:0-37752 GCF_057119385.1 Archangium sp.
TAAGCCCTCCAGAGCCGATGGTACTCCGCGGGAAACCGCGCGGGAGAGTAGGTCGCTGCCGGATTTTTTTTGAAGGCCCCGAGTCCTCACATCACGTGAAGACTCGGGGCCTTCGCCTTTGCGGGCTGCTGCATTTCTCCGCTCCGCGTGTGTCTTTCCGCGGCGCAGTGCCTTGCGCGACACCCTTTCCATCTTCGTGCTGGCGATGCTTCTCCAGGCTTGCTTGATTGGTGTTCCACCCTTCAAGTCCAGGAGCTCGTCGCCCATGAAGCAGCTGCTGCGTCCCGTCCTCGGTGGTCTCCTCGCCCTCGCCGTCCTGCTGGCCCCGGAGCGCGCCGAGGCGGCTGACTTCCGGCTCACCCTCGGCGGCGACTACCAGATCGACACCGGCGCCTTCTTCCACCTCACCGGCACCGTCGACTTCATCTTCGTCGGCCCCCTCTCCATTGGCACCCGCTTCGGCGCCCTCCTCACCACCTCACCCAATAGTCTCGGCGTCCCCCTCGACCTCAGCCTCCGCTTCAACCCCAGGCGCACCCCCCTCTACGTGGAGGTCCTCGGCGGCCCGTGGATCTTCTTCGAGGGCGATGTCTTCCGTGCCCATGGCGCCTTCGGCTTCGGCTACCAGGGCCGCTCCGTCAGCTTCGGCCTCGAGGTCGGCTACCTCCAGCCCAGGCCCCATGTCGGTCTGCGCCTCGGCTGGCGCTTCTAGTCCCCGCCGGACCTGGTCCGGGCGCGATCAGTAGTGCG
Source organism: Archangium sp. (assembly GCF_057119385.1). Taxonomy (NCBI): domain Bacteria; kingdom Pseudomonadati; phylum Myxococcota; class Myxococcia; order Myxococcales; family Archangiaceae; genus Archangium; species Archangium sp. The sequence continues at coordinate 751 of NZ_DBNGVP010000128.1, forward strand.
GCGGTTTCTCGTGCTGCCTCGCGTCCACCAGGCCCGGCTCGCCCTGCAGCTTCTTCTTCAGCTGCTCGACTTCCGCCCTCAGCAGGTCCAGCTCCCGCTGCTGGGCGTACAGCACTTCGCTCAGCTCCTGCAGCAGCTCCTGCTGCTGCATGTAGCGCAGCTCCAACTCCACGATCCGCGACTCGTCTTCCATCCCCCTGGGATAACCCGGCCTCCCGCTCGTTGTCCCGTGTCGCGGTTCCGTTGCCCTCTGGCTCTCTCCATGGATGCCTCCCGCCACCTCCTCCGCGCCCGTGAGCTCCTCGCGCGCGGCCGGCCCGAGCTCGCTGAGTCCGCCTTGAGCGATGCCATCGATGCCTCCGTCCAGGCCGAGGACCTCGTCATGCTCACCCGCGCTCGCATGGCCCTGGGTGAATTGCTCTCCTCCGAGGGCCGCCACGACGAGGCCATCCCCTTCCTCCAGGCCGTCGTCCGCACGGAGATCGCGGATGGATCCGTCGATCTCGAGGTCAAGGCCGCCGCCCGGTTGCTCCGGCAGATCCGCGGCATTCCCGAGTGAGTTGACCCTCACCCCAACCCTCTCCCAGAGGGAGAGGGGGCATACACGGGCTCAACCTGGGATGCTCGATACCCTCACCCCGTCCCTCTCCCGGAGGGCGAGGGGATATTGGGATTCTTGGGGCTCGGGATTGCCTGGTTACGGCGTGCGGCAGGCGCTTCTCACCGCGTCCATCCGCTCCGGAAAACGTCTCTCCAGGTCCATCCTCGTCGCCCTCATGTCGTCCAATCGCCCTGTCTGTCTTTGAATCTCACACAGCGCCGACAGCGGTCTCATGTCCGACATGTCCAGCCGATCCGCCTCCCTCAACGCCTCCTCCGCTCCCTCCACGTCTCCCACCCGGTACGCCGCCATCCCCAACTGGTAGTGCCCCATCACCAGCCCCGGCTCCTCCTCCACCGCCCTCGCGAACAGCTCCCTCGCTTCCTCCATCCTCCCCTGCGCTACCCTCACCAGCCCCTCCTCCACCCAGGCCCTCGCCCTCCCCAGGGTCTCCTCCAGCTTCTTCAAGACCTGGATCGCTTCCTCTCCCCGGTTCGTCGCACTCAGGAGCCTCGCGTACCTGAGCCCCACTCCCGCCTCCCCCGGCGCCTTCCCGTACGCCTCCTCCACCGCCTTCAGCGCCCCCGCCAAGTCCCCGTCCCTCTCCGCGAAGTCCGCTCGCAGTAGCGCCGCCCTCGCATCCGCCGGCGCCAACTCCGCCGCCCTCGCCAGCGACTCCTCCTCGCACCGGTTCATCCGCTGCCCGTGGCATACCCGCGCCAGCAAGAGCTGCGTCTCCACCTCCCCCGGCTCCAGCCTCTCCGCTTCCTTCGCCAACTCGTAGGCGTCCAGCGGCGCTCCCTCCAGCAACAGTTCCGCCGCCCCCCTCAGGTGCGCCCCCGTCGTCTTCGGGTTCTCCTTCAGCTTCTTCAGCACCTGCGCCCGTTGCACCGCGTCCGGTATCGCCTTCGCGATCGCCAACTCCTGCTCCGGCATGTTCCTCGGCAGGAACAGCGGGATCAGGTGCACCCCGAAGGCCACCAGGCAGGCGATCAGCACACTCTTCATGCCCCGCTCGAGCCACCAGTGGCGCGGCCTCCCCGGCTCCCCCGGCACTTCCGGGAGCTGCTCGGGGCCTCGGTCCTTCCGGCTCTCTTCGGCGGGCGGCGGTACGTTCAACACGGCCCTTCGACTCTAAGGGACTCGCCTCCCCCTCCGCAGCGCCCCTCGCCCGCTCCCCTGGTCACTGCCCGACACCTGGTGCCAGCAGCAATCAGTCAGGCTCATCCCCCTCGCCTCAGGACACCGCCCGCAGCCGCGGCCTCGGCGTCTCCGGCAACTCCTCCCCACAGCTCCAGCACAGCTCGAAGTTCCCCGGGTTCTCCTCCCGGCACTTCGGACACTCCACCTCCCTCACCGCCTTCTCCCCATCCCCCTCCACCTCCTCCAATAGCTCCCTCGCCCTCTCCACCTCCTCCTCCGGCACCCACAACTCCACCCATGTCTCCGTGCTCGGGATCTCCCCCGCCAACGGTGTCAGGCTCTCCCCTCGCACCTCCACCGACAACCCCGAGCCCGTCAGCAAGCCCGCCCTCAGCCGCGCCTCCCCCGCCGTCCGGTGCACCGAAAACCTCACTCGCTTCATCCCCCCTCTCTACCCACCCGCCCTCGCCCCCCGCAACCCGCCTCCTCCCGTCCTCCCAGCCCCCTCCCTGGCCCCCTCCTCGGCCAGCCGCTTACACTGTCCCGGTTCAGGGGGGGTTTTGTGCCCGGTTTAGAACTCACTCGGGAAGGGGAGGGGACTTCTCCGGTTCCCTCCCGGCGTTCCTCCATCTATCCGTTGCCGCATTCCGTCCCCCCGTCGCTTCCCCCCGGAGACGCCGTGGCCTTCCTTCCCAGCAGCTCCTCCCAGCCCCAGGGCTCGCCCCCCTGGGCCCGCTTCGGACTGGCCCTGCTGCTCTCCGGCCTCGCCTTCTCCCTCCAGTGGCTCCTCGCCCCCTGGCTCGCTCCCTCTCCCTCCTTCTTCTTCCTCTCCTCCATCCTCCTCTCCGCCTGGCTCGGCGGTCCGGGTCCCGGTGCCCTCGCCACCGTCCTGGCCCTCGTGCTCACCTCCGTCTTCTTCCGCACCCCGGGCCCCCCCTCCCACCTCCTCCTCTCCAGCGCCCTCTTCACCGGCGTCTCCGCCTTGATGATCCTGGTGGCCTCCCGCGTCCGCCGCCTCCTCCACGAGGCCCATGACGCTCGCGCCTCCGCTCAGGTTCACGGCCAGACCCTCTCCACCACCCTGCGCAACATCGGCGACGCCGTCCTCACCACCGGCCCCGATGGGCTCGTCCGCTTCATCAACCCCGTCGCCTCCTACTTCACCGGCTGGCGCGAGTCCGATGCCATCGGCCAGCCCCTCTCCCTCGTCCTCCGCCTCGTCGACCCCTCCTCCCGACAGCCCCTCGACTCCTCCCGCTTCGCCTCCGCCGAGCCCCGCCCCGTCCAGCTCGGCCACCCGGCCCTCCTCCTCTCCAAGAACGGCGCCGAGCTCCCCATCGAGTACTCCTCCGCTCCCGTCTCCCACCCCCACGGCCCCTCCCTCGGCACCGTCATCGTCTTCCGCGACATCTCCGCCCGCTTCCGCGAGGACCACGAGCGCGCCCAACTCCTCGCCCGCGAGCACGACGCCCACCTCGAGGCCGAGTCCCAACGCGAACGTCTCGAGACCCTCTTCATGCAGGCCCCCGTCGCCATCTGCCTCACCCGCGGCGAGGACCACGTCGTCGAGCTCGTCAACCCGCTCGGTCAAACCCTCGTCGGCGAGCTCCTCACCCCCGGCCGCTCCGTCCGCGAGTCCTTCTCCGGGTTGGATCCCAACCTCCTCCACCTGCTCGACGAGGTGTACCGCAAGGGCACCCCCTTCACCGGCCATGAGGTCCCCCTCCGCGCCGACTTCTCCGGCTCCGGCCACCCCGAGGTGAAGTACTTCGACCTCACCTGGCAGCCCTGGCGCGGTCATGCCGGCGAAATCCTCGGCACCATGGGCCTGTGCGCCGAGGTCACCGAACAGGTGCTCGCCCGCCGCGAGGTGGAAGCCCTCGCCTCCGACCTGCAGAAGGCCCTCCAGATTCGCGATGACTTCCTCTCCGTTGCCTCCCATGAGCTCAAGACGCCCCTGACCTCGCTCCAGCTCCAGTTGCAGCTGCTCTGGCGCTCGCTCCCCGAGACCGGCCCCGATGGCCAGCCCCATCCCGCTCGCAAGCGCATCAAGGCCACCCGCCGCCCCGCCGAACGGCTCCACCAGCTCGTCAACAACCTGCTCGATGTCTCCCGCATCCGCGCCGGCCGCCTCGCCCTCGAGCACGAGACCGTCGACTTCGCCGCGCTGCTTCAGGATGTCGTGACTCGCGCCGAGGCCGATGCCGCCGGCGCCGGGTGCCGTCTGCTCCTGCACGCCGAGGCCCCCGTCATCGGCCGCTGGGACCGCCTCCGCCTCGAGCAGGTCGTCACCAACCTGCTCTCCAATGCCATCAAGTACGGCGCCAACCACCCCGTCGAGATGACCGTCGTCCAGGATGGCGACCTCGCCCGCCTCACCGTGCGCGATCACGGCATCGGCATCGCCCCCGAGAACCAGGCCCGCATCTTCCAGCGCTTCGAACGCGCCGTCTCCGAACGCCACTACGGTGGGTTCGGCCTCGGGCTGTGGATCGTCAAGCAGATCGTCGAGTCGCTCGGCGGTGACATCCGCGTCGAGAGTCAGCCCGGTCAGGGCGCCACCTTCTCCGTGGCCCTCCCCCTCGAGCCGCCTCCCAGCGGCCGCTCCGACTCCGCCTCCGTCTCCCACGCCGCCAACTGAGACTCTCGCGTCTCCCTCGGGCGTGGGCCGGGCCTACTCCTCCTGGCGCAGCTCGTGCGGCAAGACCGCGTGCGCGTGCCTCGGCGCCCTCAGGTGCAGCTCCTCCGTCAGCAGCTCGTCCAGCTCCTCCAGCAGCTCGTCGTACGGGGAGCCGTCACCCCGTGCCCGCTGGCCCGCGTGCGCCTCCAGGCGGACCCTCGGCGCCTCCTCGTCCTCGAACGCCAGGCTCACCGCCATCCCCCTCGGCCCCCCCGCCACCGGCTCCACCACCGCCGGCGCGGGTTGCCGCTCCGCCTCCTCCACCAGCGGGCCCAGGCGCTCGAGCTCGTCCGCCGTCAGCTCCCGCTCCACCACCGTCTCGCCCTGCTCCAGCACCCTCAGGTGCCTCAGCCCCTCCAGCCGCACCGCCTGCGCCCCCGTGTTCGTCCTCCCGCTGCGCTCGTACGTCACCGTCTTCACGCTCCACCTCCCCCAGCTCCGGACCCGCAGGCTCCGCTTTCCTGCTCTCCGCCTTGTGGAGGTAGTCACTCCTCCTTCTCCTCGCAGCTCGCTCGCTCCCTTTCCCACAGTGTCTCCTCTTGGGGGCAGAGGGGGGAACCCGGGGTCCGTGGCACCCTCACCCCGTCCCTCTCCCGAGGGGAGAGGGGAAATGGGCGAGGGGATATTGGGGACGTTGGGGCTCCAAATGTTCGTCTTCCCTCACCCCAACCCTCTCCCAGAGGGAGAGGGCGTTGACTCTGACGCACCGCGTTCGCTTCCTGCTGCTTCGCCCGTACCCTCGCCATTACACTCCCGCCGTGCGTCCTCAATCCGCCGCCCTCTCCTCACCCCTCTCCCCCAGCGACTCGCTCGCCGTCGCTGCCCCCTCTCTCCCCCAGCCCCCTCGCCCCCGCTCCGAGCGCCTGCTCGCTCTCTCCTCCTCCGAGTTCGACCTCCTCGTCATCGGCGGCGGCGTCACCGGCTCCGGCATCGCCCGCGATGCCTCCCTCCGCGGCCTCCGCGTCGCCCTCGTCGAACGCGAGGACTTCGCCTCCGGTACCTCCAGCCGCTCCTCCCGCCTCATCCACGGCGGCGTCCGCTACCTCGAGCACGGCCACCTCGGCCTCGTCTTCGAGTCCTCCATCGAGCGCTACCGCCTCCTCCGCCTCGCTCCCCACCTCGTCCGGCCCCTCCCCTTCGTCTGGCCCGTCTACGAGGGCGCTCGCATCCCCCGCTGGAAGCTCGCCGCCGGCCTCAAGCTCTATGACGCCCTCGCCCTCTTCCGGAATGTGAAGGGCTCCCGCAGTCTCAACGCCTCCCAGGTCTCCCAGACCGTCCCCGGTCTGCGCACCGACGGTCTCCGCGGCGGCTCCCGCTACTACGACGCCGCCACCGACGACGCCCGCCTCACCTTCATCAACGCCCTCGCCGCCTCCGAGTCCGGCGCCATCGTCCTCAACCACGTCTCCGTCCGCTCCCTCGTCATCCAGGACGGCCGCGCCCGTGGTGCCCACGTCGTCGACTCCCTCACCGGCCAGCCCCTCACCGTCCGCGCCCGCGTCATCGTCAACGCCACCGGGCCCTGGTCCGACGAAATCCGCAAGCTCGATGCCGCCAACGGCGGCGGCCCCACCGTCCGCGGCTCCAAGGGCGTCCACATCGCCGTCCCCCGCGAGCGCCTCCCCACCGACTGCGCCCTCACCCTCCTGTCCCCCGTCGACGGGCGCGTCATGTTCATCATCCCCGCGGGCACCCACACCATCATCGGCACCACCGAGACAGCCACCCGCGCCCACCCCTCCGAGGTCCGCGCCAGCGTCTCCGACGTCGACTACCTCCTCACCTCCGCCAACGGCTTCTTCCCCAACGCCCACCTCGTCCGCGACGACGTCGTCAGCGCCTGGGCCGGCATCCGCCCCCTCGTCGCCAGCGGCTACTCCGGCTCCGGCGACGCCGGCAGCGCCAGCCGCGAGCACGCCATCCACACCAGCCCCACCGGCGTCCTCGCCATCTCCGGCGGCAAGCTCACCACCTACCGCGTCATGGCCCGCGACATGGTCGACGCCGTCGAGCACGCCCTCGGCCTCCCCCACCGCAAGGCCCCCACCCACTCCCTCCCGCTCCCCGGCGGCGACATCCCCTCCTTCGACGCCGAGCTCGCCTCCGCCCGCTCCTCCGTCGGCCGCGAGGACACCGCCCTCCACCTCGTGCGCGCCTACGGCGGCCGCTGGCGCCAGGTGTGGGCCCTCACCCGCGAGCAGCCCCTCCTCGCCGAGCCCCTCGCTCCCGGCCTTCCCTACATCCGCGCCGAGGCCGTCCACGGCGTCTCCCACGAGCTCGTCCACACCCTGTCCGACCTGCTCGTGCGCCGCCTCAAGGTCGCCTTCGAGACGAGAGATCTCGGCCGCGCCGCCGCCCGGCTCGCCGCCTCCGACATGGCCCCCCTGCTCGGGTGGAGCCCCCAGGACGTCGAGCGCCAGCTCGCCGACTACTCCCGCGACGTGGAGCGGCTCTTCGGCATCGACCCCGCCGACGCCTGACGTCCACCAGCCCTCATCCGCCGGGGGTTCCCCCGCTCGTCCTCCCTACCGTCCGGCAGCCAGACGGCCTACCGTGGTTCAATACGGAATGGGCCCGTCCTCCAGGCGTTCTGCGGGCCCTTGTCCTCCGCCCGGTACCGCCAGGCGGTGCCATTCCCCCGGACGGGGGTAAGGAGACGTACATATGAGGCGATTGGTGCTGTTGGGCCTTCTGGGGCTGGGTGTGAATGGCTGTGCCGTCGAACCCACCGACGGCCCCGAGCAGCAGGAGAAGCCGCTCTGCCCCGAGCTGGTCATCTCGGACCTGAGCCGCTCCCCCGGCCAGCAGCTCCCGGTGAGCACGGCCTCCTCCGCGCTGCGCCCGGCGTCCACCGCCGCCCAGCCCGTGCTGGTGCGCTTCCGCTCCAAGGCCGGCATGCGCTCGGCCACCGCGCTGCGCCAGCGCGAGGACAAGCTCCGCCAGGCCGGCGGCCGCCTCAAGTACCACTGGCCCTCGCTCGACGCCGCCGCCCTCTCCCTCACCCCCGAGGCCCAGGCCCGGCTCGCCCAGGACCCCGACGTCCTCTCCATCACCCCGGACCGGCCCGTGCACGCGCTCGGCCTGCCGCCCTCCGTGCCCGCCGCCCTGGCCGCCGTACCCGAGACTCCCGCTGCCCCCTCCGAGTCCACCTGGGCCGTCCGCATGACCGGGGCCAACGAGGTGTGGGACGCCGATGGTGACGGTGTGTTCGACTCCGGCGCCGTCACCGGCTCCGGCATCACCGTGTGCGTCATCGACAGCGGCATCGACCGCAACCACCCCGAGCTCAAGGTGACGTACGCCGGGGGCAAGGACTTCATCGACGACGACGACAACCCCGAGGACAAGGACGCCTCGGGCGCGTGGGGCGGCGGCCATGGCACCCACGTGGCCGGCACCATCGTCGCCCAGCTCGGCTCCGGCGGGCAGGTGGACCCCAACGACGCCACCCTCAGCAGCAACGGCATGGTGGGCATGGCCCCCGGCGCCAGGCTCCTCGTGGCCCGCGTGCTCGATGAGCGCGGCGATGGCCGCACCTCCGACGTCATCGCCGCCCTCGAGTGGTGCGGGGAGATGAAGGCCAACATCGTCTCGCTCTCGCTGGGCTCGTCCACCCCGGACGAGACCGAGGAGAAGATCTTCCAGGAGCTGTGGGACGCGAACATCCTCGCCGTGGCCGCCAGCGGCAACTCCGGAGACCTCTCCCCGTACACGCCCATGTACCCGGCCGCCTACAGCACCGTCATCGCCGTGGGCGCGGTGAAGCCGGACATGAAGCACGCCAGCTACTCGCAGGGCGGCGAGCACCTGAGCCTCGTGGCCCCCGGCACCGGGGTGTACTCCACCTACCCGCGGGGCAACTCGCCCTTCGCGAACCTGGTGGCCGACGGCACCTTCTACAAGTCCCGCTCGCTCGACTACGTCCCCTTCGAGGAGTACGAGGGCACGCTCGTGGACTGCGGCCTGGGCGCGAGCATGCGCTCGTGCCTCGGCGCCAGCGTCGCCTGCTCGGGCTTCGTCGCCTACGTGGACCGCGGCGACATCCGCTTCAACGAGAAGGTGAAGAACGTGCGCTCGCAGGGCGCGCGCGCCGTCATCATCGGCAACAACGACCCCGCCGATGACGACGAGCTGGGCTTCACCCTGGGCAACTCCGCCGAGTGGCCGCCCGTGACGGCCGTGACCACCACCACCGCGCAGCTGCTCCGCGGCCAGTTCGGCAAGACGGTGCGCGTGGGCATCCGCGGCGGGGACTACGCCTACAGCACCGGTACCTCCATGGCCACGCCCCACGTCGCCGGCGTGGCCGCGCTGGTGTGGAGCGCCAACCCCAACCTCAAGAACTCCGACGTGCGCCGCATCCTCGAGAGCACCGCCAAGGACCTCGTGGATGCCGAGGGCTCGCCGGACTCCGCCGTGGGCAAGGACCCCGTCTTCGGCTACGGCCTCGTGCAGGCCCTGCCCGCCGTGGAGCAGGCCCTCCGCGAGGCGCAGAACCCGTAGTTCCGGGACGCTCGTGTCCCCTGGCGCTCCCGTGTCCCGCGGGAGCGCCCACGCCCGGCCCGGAGCCTCGCGGCCCTCAGCCCTCGAGCTCCGCGTCGATGGCCTCGATGAACTGCTCCACCGGGCGCGCGCCCACCAGCGCCGTGTCGTTGACGAAGAAGGTGGGCGTCCCCGACACGCCGCGCTGGCGCGCCTCCGTCATCTCCGCGTCCAGGTAGTTGTCGTAGGCGCCGCTGTCCAGCGCGCGCTGGAAGGCCTCCACGTCCAGCTTCAGCTTCCTGGCCAGCTTCTCCAGCGACTTCCGGTCCAGCTCCGTCTGCTGCTGGAAGAGCGCGTCGTGGAACTCCCAGAAGCGGCCCTGCTCCGCCGCCGCCATGCTCGCCGCCGCCGCCAGCCGCGCGTTCTCGTGGAAGGGCAGCGGCATCTGCCGGAAGACGATGCGAATCCTGTCCCCGTACTTCTCGCGCAGCTGCTTCAGCGTGTTGCCGCCCTTCGCGCAGAAGGGGCACTGGAAGTCCGACCACACCTCCACCGTCACCTTCGCGTCCGCCGGGCCCTGGCTCGGAGCCTCCCGCCGGGGCGTGGCCGCTCGCGGCGCCGCTTCCTTGGCCACATGGCCCTTGGGGCAGTTGCCATCACAGGCCTCGGCCGACGACACCGGGACAAAACCAGACACGAACGCGCCAACGAGCGCGGCGGTGAGCATGCGCTTCATGAGTGACCTCTTGTATGGGTTGGATTGGCCAGGCCCCCCTGGGGCCGGCGGCGGCTTCGTCCCGCTCGCCCCTGGCCCTCATGAGTGACGCGTGCGGCGCGCGAGTTTCAGCGCGCCATTTTCCACTTCATTTCTCAGGGCAGCGGCCGCGCGGGCGACGCCAGCAGGCACGCCCCGAACGTCGCCTCCACCCGCGCCACCGCCTCCACGCTCGGGTCCATGCACGCCGGCACCCGCGCGATGGACACCATTCCCTCGCTCCACCCGTCCTCCGAGGAGAACCCGCCGTGCGACGTGGAATGCGAGCGCGGCGCCATGCTCAGCGCCATGAAGGCCACCGCCGCCGCCGCTCCCATCATCGCCACCCAGCCCCGGTGCTCCCGGTGGGGCGGACGCGCCACGGACGCCGGACGCAGCTTCGCCTCCAGCGCCTCGAAGCGCAGCGCCGGACGCGCCGGCATCCGCCGGGCCCGCTGCGCCATCCACCCGCGCTCCGTGCGCAGCCACGCCAACGCCCTCGTGCACGTGGCACACGTGGCCGCATGCGCGCTCACCCGCTCGGCCTCCTCCGCGGAGAGCTCTCCTGCGAGCAGCGCGTCCAACTCCGACTCGCGGCAGGGGGTGCTCATGACCGTCCTCCGTTCCCCATGTGCCCGGCGAGCCGCTCGCGCAGCTGCAGCCGTGCACGGTGAATCTCGTTCTTCACCTTCGGCAGCGACCAGCCCATCACCTGGGCGATGTCCTCGTACGCCAGCCCATGATCTATCCGCAGCAGCAGCGCCGAGCGCCGCTCCTCGCGCAGCTCCCCGAGCGCCTCCGCCAACAGCCCCTCCATCTCCCGGTCCAGCAACAGGTCCTCCGGCGTGGGCGAGGGCAGGGCGGCCTCCAGCAGCGGCTCGTTCTCCTCGGAGCCGATGTCCAGGTGCGTGCCCCGCGTCCGGCGCGACTCGAGGTAGATGTGGCGCGCAATCCCCAGCAGCCACGAGGCCAGGCGCGCATCGTCCCGCAGCGCCCCGAGCTTCCCGTGCGCCCGAACGAAGGTCTCCTGGGTGGCCTCGTCCGCGGCGGCATCGTCCCGGAACAGGTCTCTCAGGAAGCGCCACACGGCGGGCGAGTGCTGCTCGAAGAGCGTGCGGAAGGCGACCGGGTCCCCCCGGCGCGCACGCGTGAGCAGCCGGCGCTCGGCGTCGTCGGCCGAGGACGCGCCGCCCACCAGGGGCAATCGGACCGCGAAAAGGTGGCTCACGCGCCGTGGTGACATGAAGCCGCCGGGAGTTTCACCGCTCGTTCTCTTTCATGCCGGCCCGGTGCGTCAATCCGGACACGCCCGCTCCGAGAGCCGCCAGGGAGGCGGGGTGCCGCCTCGGGCCGGGTGTGTCCCTCCGAGAACAATTCCCACCTTTCGCCACGGGGAGGGGTCAACGAGGAGAACGGCATGCGGAGAGCCATCTGGATGGCGCTGGCCTTCATGGGGACTGCCCCTCTGGTGGCCCTGGCGCAGCAGCAGAACACGGGAAACACCCCGGCGGCGAGCCCCTCGGGCGCGGCCAGTATCGATCGGGGACAGGATACGACAGCCATCCAGGCTCCCGGGTCGCCCGGGCAGCAGTCGGCCGGGAGCATCGGGACGGGCCAGGGCCAGCCGGCGACCGGAGGCGGCGCGGGGACACAGGGCACCACCGGGCAGACCGGTGGGGCAGGGGGCTTCGGTGGGGCAGGGGGCTCGGGGATGGGCACCGTGGGCAGTGGCACGGGCGGCGGTGGAACGGGCTCGGTGAGCGGTGGCGGTACCGGAACGGGCAGCACCGGGGTGAGCGGCGGCGGGGCGGCGACCGGGCGTGGCGGTGGCGAGCAATCCGCGATGCAGCGCGAGTTGACCACCCTGCGCCAGCGCGTCTCCCGCCTGGAGGCCGAGGTGGATGCCCTGCGCGGAACGGGTGGTGGAGGAACGGGCGGTGGGGTCACCAGCGGCCCTACGCCGGGAGTCGATACCGGCACCCCGGGCCCGGACCCGGAGGACATGAAGATCGAGGGTCCCGTCACCGTGGCCACAGCGGTGTTCGATGGCCGCGTGGTCGACGTCACGAGCAAGCACATCGACATCGTCGATACCTCGGATGGCACCTTCTACCGCCTCGCCGTCGATGACCAGACGCGGGCCTTCGTGGGGCCGGACCTCAAGCGCATCCCCGTGGACCAGATCTCCGAGGGAACGACAGTGCGCACCTCGTTCGCGCTCATCTCCGGTGGCGAGTACGCGCGGAACATCGTCACGCAGCCCCAGCGGGCACAGCAGCAGCAGGGGCCGCAGGGGCAGCCACAGCGTCAGCAGCGGCAGGGACAGCCACAGCGCCAGCAGCCGCAGCCGCAGCAACAGCAGCAGCAGCAGCGCTAATCCCTTTCAGGGACAATATCCCCTCTCCCGGAGGGCGAGGGGAGAGGGCCTCGGGTGTCAGCACATGGCAACTGGTCCGATTGTTGGACCAGTTGGTACGCCGCGCCGCCGGAACCTCAATCGACTTCCAGCAGGTCCAGTGACTGGATGAGGGGCTGGGGCATCTGCCACAGCCCCGCCTGGTTCCGGTATCCGACGTCGAAGGCATCCAGGATGGCGGGCCAGCGATCCTCGAAGAGCGCCCAGTTGTACTCGGTCGGCTTCGAGGTGAGGAAGTTGTGGTCCCGGTCCGGTTGCCGATCGGCGTAGTCGCTGAACTCCCAGGCGACGGGCCCCAATGGCAGACGCAGTGTCGGCGTCATCGCGTGCATGAGGGCGTCGCGGGGCACCTCGCCCGTGCGCGGGGTGGCCGGCGTGAAGGCCGGCTGCACGGCGTTGTGCTGCTCGTGCCACGCCAGGTAGTTGTTGGCGAAGCCGATGAGTGCATTGCGCTCCGGGCCCTCCGCCGTCCGCCGCGCATCCTCGAACAGGGCGAAGGCGGCCACGAGCAAGCTCCGTCCCCCCACCTCGGGCAGCACGGTCGCGAAGTGCGTGGGCTGGGGCGAGTCCTTCACGTGCTCGAGTGCGTACTCCCGGGCCCGCCGCGCCTCGCCCACGGAGGCTCCGTCCAGCGCGAAGCCCTCCACCACCTGGAGCGGCTTCACCTCGTTCCCGCCCGAGCGCCCGCGCCACTCGAGGTACGCACGCGCCGCCGTGGCGATGTCCCCGTAGATGGCCACGTTCCCATCGAGCAGCAGCTGCTCCAGCGTGCGCACCACCGACTCGGCCTTGTCGAGCGGCAGGGCGCCCGGCGCGTCATGGAGCACGCGAGCCATCCGCCAGGTGGTGATCCACAGGGTGCGCGGGTCCGCGAGCACGTCCAGATTGGCCGCGCTCAGCAGTGTGCCCAGGGAGGCGGCCACGTCATGCGACAGGCCGAAGAACCGCAGCGTGCCCGCCACCTTCTCCGCCACGAGGCGATCCGGACCGGAGAGTCCTCCGCGGTCGAGCGCCCGCTGGATGGAGGGAGAGGGCTCGCCCTGGGCGGTGTCGATGATGGCCCGGGCGAGGTACGCACCGAGCATCCCCTTGCCCGCCTCCAGCGACGCGTGGGGGGCGAAGGCGAACCAGTTGCACAGGACGCGGCTGCTCCCGCCGGGCTGGTACCCGGGCTCGAGCAGGGCCTGCAGCTCATGGGCGAGCTGGATGTAGCCCTGGGTGATGCGGTGGTTGATGTCCAGCGCGCGGGACGAGTCGGCCACCAGCCAGGGCGCGGGCTCGCGGAGGACGTTGCGAGGACGCGAGGCCTCCAGGCGGACCGAGGGCTCGGACGAAGCCGGCGAGGGCAGGGGACCGGATGCGCCGGTGCCTACCGGAGTGATACCGCCTGGGTTGCTGGACGAAGGATCCTGGTTCGACAAGCGCTGAGCCCCCATGTGCCACGCGAGACCGGCCCAACACACGGAGGTGGCATCCGTGTGCCGGGAGCCTCCTCGGAGGCTCGGAGAGCGGCCGATGCACCGCTCCGTTCGTCCCGTGTCCCCGGCTCCGAGCCGGTTGCTCGCGGACGTCCGCCGCCCAACGTTCTACACGGAAGAAGGGAGCGCGGCGTAGATGCGGAAGCCGACCTGGTGGGATTTGGGAATCGCGGTGCTCGGACTGGTGCTCGTGTGCAGCGCCACGCAGGGCGTGTCTCTGGCGCAATCTCCGTACCCCGAGGGCTCCGTGGGTGATGTCACCCAGGACACGCGCATCACGGGGACGTCGGACGGGATGGGCTCGGACCAGGGGCTGACGACCGGCGATACGACGGCCCAGACGGGCACGACGGCCCAGACGGGCACGGGCGGCTCCGGGACCGGTGACACCACGCAGGACACGGGGACGGGGACGCAACAGCTGTCGGCGCTCGAGACCCAGCAGCGGGTGGAGATCGCCCGGTTGCGCGCGCAGGTGGCCACCCTCGAGCAGCAGGTCGCGCAGATGCGGGTCCAGCTCGCGCGGGCCCAGGCGGCCCAGGGCACGGGCACGGGCGGCAGCGGCCAGGACATGGGCACGGGGGGCAGCGGGACCGGGAGCTCCGCCGCCGGCAACTCGAACGCCGAGGCGCCCGAGGGCACCCCGGGCATCGGCTACTCCACGGCCGAGGGCGCGGGCGGTGGCGGTACCGCGGGCAAAGCGGCGGACACCCGCAGCGAGGGCGTCGCGGTGGCCAATGTCATCCACCGGGGCCGCGTGCGCTCGGTCACCCCGCAGCAGCTCGTGCTCGACGAGGAGGACGGAGGTACCAGCACGCTGTCGCTCGCCCGGGACGTGCGCGTCACCCAGGGGCGCCAGCAGATGGCCCTGAAGAACCTCAGCGAGGGCACCCTGGTGCGCACCTCCGCGGACCTCTATGCCCGCGGCAACCCGGTGACGAGCATCGAGGTGCTGTCCTCCCCCAAACCCAGGAAATGACAACGCCCCCTCCCGGTGCGCGGGAGAGGGCGGAGTCCTTCATTCACGCAGACTGACTACGGGCAGAGGAAGCGCACCCGGTAGTCCTGGCAGATGCCGTCGGGCTGCTGCGAGTTGACGCACACGCCACCGGAGAGCGAGCAGCTGTAGACCTCGCCCGTGCTGGTGTACGGGGCGCCGCCGGCCGTCTGGCACTCCACGCCGACGGGGTTGGAGCAGACGGAGTAGCCACCGGCGATGAGATCGGACAGCGTCTCGTAGTCACCGCTGCCACCGGGGGCGTCGCGGTTGAACCAGCCCGTCCACGTGGGGGTGGAGCCGTTGACCTGGATGGAGCGCGCGGTGGTGGCGTTGAGCTGCCGGCCCCACGAGTCGCTCAGCGCGGTGAGCTGCAGCGTCTTCGCGCCGCTGGTGGACCAGGCCTTGCCCGCGGCCGTGGCGGTCTGCGGCGCGCCGCTGACGTTGGTGGAGGTGCTGTCACCCCAGTCGAAGCGGTAGTTCACCGTGTCCCCGTACGGCCAGCAGGGGCGCATCTTCGCGGTGTAGCCCGTGGAGGTGTTCACGTTGGTGCTCGCCGGGCCGCCAATCATGGGGCGGATGGCGCTCGAGCCGCCGCTGATGAGGTCCCAGAACTTGATGTTGCGGCGCTGGGTGCTCCACAGGTTGTTCCACTGCGTGGGGTTGCCGCCGAAGGCCGAGGCCTGCGCGGTGATGAAGAGCCGCCAGTCGAGGTTGAAGGTGAGGGCGCTCACCGTCTCGTTGATGCCGTTGCCATCCGCGTCACCACAGGCGTTGCCGTAGTAGCCCCACAGGTCGCCGTACAGGTAGGGACGCACGCCCACCTGCGCATAGGCGAGCCACTCGGAGTACAGGTAGGCGCGCACGGCCACCTGCACCCAGACGGTGGGGTACACGCGGCCCGACACGCTGCCCGTCAGCGGCTGCAGCGAGTTGCCGCCCAGGTTGTAGTTGGCCCAGCCGCCGCACCCGCTCAGCGTGCAGGTGTAATCGAAGGCGCCCGTGGCCGTCTGGTTGCCGTTGTAGTTCACCTGGCCGGTGACGCTCGCCGACACGTCGAGGCCCAGGTTGATGGGCAGGTTGAAGCCGATGTGCACCGGCACCGGTCCGATGAAGAAGTTCAGCGAGCCCAGCGACGGCTTGGCGATCTCCTTCTGCCAGCTCCAGTTGTAGCTCAGCGTGCCGTTCACCGACGAGCCGTTGGCCACGCTCACGTTGCCCCAGGCCCGCGCGTGCTGGAAGTTCACGCCGTAGGGCACGCACACCCAGAAGATCTTGTGGCGCTTGACCTTCATCACCACCTCACCCGTCGCGCTGCCGTTGATGTTGCCCGTCGCGCTCAGGGTGCCCGAGAAGCCCGAGCCGAAGTTCTGGCTCGTGGAGATGGGCGTGTTGAGGGTGAAGCTCTTGCTCTTGCTGAACGTCTGGTCCGAGCACGA
Source organism: Archangium sp. (assembly GCF_057119385.1). Lineage (NCBI taxonomy): Bacteria > Pseudomonadati > Myxococcota > Myxococcia > Myxococcales > Archangiaceae > Archangium > Archangium sp. Next base: position 16,741 of record NZ_DBNGVP010000128.1, read on the forward strand.
GCCGAACGGCCCCATCGTCTGCACGCCCGCCGGCACCTCCTCGTCCGGCGGCTCGGCGATGGCCTTCAGCGCCTCGGTCAGCTCGCCCTTCTCGTAGGAGAGGGCGATCTCATCGGCGATCTTCTTGTCGAGCACGAAGACCGTCTCGTCCTTGGTCTCGACGGCGGCCGCGGCCAGCTCCTCCTGGAGGTAGGGGTGCAGCGGCAGCTGGTAGAACGCCTCGCGCACCGTGCTCTTGATGTTGTAGATGTCCTGCGAGTAGTAGCGGCCGTCCCCATCCACGGCATAGCCGCTGATGTTCTTGAGCTGCCAGCCCGCGCCCTCGGCGAGCACCTTCTCCGCGTAGTACTTGTCCTCGGGCACTTCCTGCGCGAACGCGGCGCCTCCGGTGACGAACGCCATCCCCGTGCCGAGGCACAGGGCGAGATTCTTCCAGGTCATGGACTCTCCCCTCTTGGATGCTTGAAATGGACGCGCGAACACCTCTCACGTCTGGCTTTGTATTGCAAGCCTTCCGGTCAATTCCTGAATTGTTGCCCCGGAGGCTACAGAGGGGGAGTGGGGAGGTGGCCCCGGGTGCAACGGCAACCGTGTTGTCCGTGCGGCAACAGCCGGGTGTCTGGGATTGAGAAAAGGAGAGGGATTACTCCGGCAGCTTGATGCCGGAGAGCCGCTGGTAGAGCTCCACCGCGAAACCATCCGTCATGGCGGACACGTAGTCCGTCACGCACAGCAGCCGCTGGTAGGGCGTCAGCCGCTCGATGGCCTCGTCCCGGTTGTCCAGGTACGGCCCCGGGCGCTGGAAGAATTCGATGGGGAGGAGCTGCCGCAGCTTCTTCTCCTGGAGGTCCGGCGTGTCCGCGAGCACCGCGGGCGCGAACATGTCCAGCAGGCCGCCCAGCGTCTTGAAGCCCGCCGCCTCGATTTGCAGCACGCGCTCGCTCTCGTAGCCCTTGCGGCGGGTGATGCCGGTGATGGCCTTCAGCCGGGCGTCCACCTCCGGCCGGGCCGATACCAGCGACTGCTCGAAGCGCCCCACCTCCATTGCCTCCACGTGCTCCTCGAACGCCGCCACACACTCCTGGATGAGCGCGGAGATGGCGCCCGCCCGGGCCACGCCCATCCGCGACTCCCAGTCCACCTTCTCCTTGAGGGCCCGGAAGTGGCCGCTGAGCTCCGCCACGCTCTCCAGCAGCGAGCACGCCTCCTCCATGGGGATGAGGCCCAGCTTCGCCGAGTCCTCCAGGTCGATGAGCGCGTAGCAGATGTCATCCGCCGCCTCGACGAGGAAGGCCAGCGGGTGGCGGCTGAACACGTCCGGCTCGCGCTCGGTGAGCCCCAGCGTGCGGTACACCTCGCGCGCCAGCTGCGCGTCCTCCTGGAAGAAGCCGAACTTCTTCTCCGAGATGCGGCTCTTGTCCTTCGGGCGCCGCCCCGGCAGCACCGAGGGCCTCGGGTACTTGCTCATGGCCCCCACCGTCGCCACGGTGTAGCGCAGCCCGCCGTCCCGGTTGCGCGCCTGCAGCCGCGCGAGGATGCGGAAGCCTTGCGCGTTGCCCTCGAAGCGCAGCAGATCCTGTTCCTCGCTCCAGGTGGCGAACGGCCAGACCGGCTCCGTGCGCTCCTTGGGCATGCCAGACAGGAAGCGCTTGTCCACCCAGTGCTGGATGGCCGCCTCTCCCGAGTGGCCGAAGGGCGGATTGCCGATGTCGTGCGCCAGGCACGCCGCCGCCACGATGGTGCCCAGGTGCGGCGGCTCCACCTTCACGTCCCGCTGCTTCAGCGCCCGCCCCGCCAGCTGTCCCAGCGAGCGCCCCACGCTCGAGGCCTCGATGCTGTGCGTCAGCCGCGTGCGCGTGTAGTCGCTCGAGGACAGCGGAAACACCTGCGTCTTGTCGTGCAGGCTCCGGAAGGCGCTCGAGAAGACGATGCGGTCGTAGTCGACGTCGTAGGCCGTCCGCTCATCCCGCGTGTCCAGGGGCGGCCGATCCTTCTTGTCCCCCACGCGGTGCGGGGAGAGGAGCTGCTGCCACCGTTCGGTTCGTTGATTGCTCACAGGTGCCTCGTGCCAGGCGGCGGTGGGGGGGACCGCGCCATCCTGCGGTGGGGGCACCCCGGGGCAAGTTTCCCGGCGGCCCTCGGGCGGCGGTCCATCGAGAGGCCAGCATGCCCCAGGGGTCCCACGTCACACCGGCGGTGACACCGGCACGGGCTCCGCCCCCGCCAGGACCCGGTGACCCGTGAATCGAGCACGGGGTTTTTCCAGCCCCGCAGGTGAATTTCGCGTGGATTGAATTTTGAGAAAATAGATGCTTCCTTGGTGCCTCCCCCCCAGCCGAGGAGGCGTCGTATGAAGAAACTGCTCCGGTCCCTGTGTTTCGCCCTGCCCGTGATCGGGCTGATGGAGCCCGCCAGCGCGTGGGCCCAGACGAAGGTGCTGTTCGAGGCGATGCACGCGCAGACGGCGGGCAACGCGGATTGGGTGCTGGACGAGGACACGTGCGGCACGGCCCAGCGCTACCCCACCCCGGCGCAGAGCGGCATCACCGCCACCACCCCCGAGACGTACTGGGGCGGCGCCTACTCGGCCTTCGGCGTGGCCCTGGTGAAGAAGGGCTTCTCGGTGGAGAGCCTGCCCACGGGCAGCCGCATCACCTACGGTGACACCAGCAACGCGCAGGACCTCAAGAACTACAAGGTCCTCATCCTGCCCGAGCCCAACATCCGCTACACCACCGCAGAGCGCACGGCCATCCAGGCCTTCGTGAGGAACGGGGGCGGCGTGTTCCTCATCTCGGACCACGGGAACTCGGACCGCAACAACGACGGCTGGGACTCGCCGGAGATCCTCAACGAGCTGATGACGGGCGTGTCCTGGGGCCTGCGCTTCCAGGTGATGGGCGAGCCGGACAACTGGTTCAACGACAACCCGAACTCGAAGTACACCACGGACACCACGTCGCCCATCGTCCACGCGGGCGCCTATGGCAAGGCCACCGTGGGCAAGGGCCTGGGCCTCTTCGGCTCCACCTCCATCACCCTGGACCCCACCGCCAACCCCAACGCCAAGGGGCACGTGTGGATGACCACCGGCACGGTGGGCGCCAACACGCGGGTGACGTTCGCCACCTCCACGGATGGGACGGGGCGCATCGCGGCCATCGGTGACTCCTCGCCCTCCGAGGACGCCACCAACGGCTGCGGCCACACCACCTACAACGGCTGGAACGAGACGCTGTACGACAACGCCCTCATCCACCTCAACGCCATGGCGTGGCTGGCGGGCGCGGGCAGCGGCGGCGGGAGCTCCGATACCACGGCGCCCACCGCTCCGAGCGGCCTGAGCGCCTCGGCCGTGTCCTCGAGCCAGGTGAACCTGAGCTGGACGGGCTCCACCGACAACGTGGGCGTGGCCGGCTACAACGTCTACCGCAGCACCGACAACGCCAGCTTCTCGGCCGTGGCGAGCGTCTCCGGCACCAGCCACTCGGACACCGGCCGCGCCGCGAGCACCACCTACTACTACCGCGTGACGGCCGATGACGCGGCCAACAACGAGTCCGCCGTCAGCAACACCGCCTCGGCCACCACTCCGGCCGCCACCAGCGCCGCCCGGGTCATCCTCAACGAGATCCTCGTCAACGAGCCCGGCTCCGATGTCACCAAGGAGTTCGTCGAGCTGGTGAACGTGGGCGGTGCGTCCATCGACATCGGCGGCTGGAGCATCTGGGACTCCACGGCGAAGCGGCACACCTTCGCCACGGGGACGGTGCTGGGGGCGGGCAAGGCCATCGTGGTGTTCGGCTCGGCCAGTGGCGTTCCCGCGGGGATGTCCAACGCCGTGGGAGCCTCCACCGGAGCGCTGGGCCTGGCCAACAGCGGGGACACCGTCATCGTGAAGGACGCGGGCAGCGCCACCGTGGACTCGTTCGCCGTCCCGAGCTCGCTGACCAGCACCGACGGCGTGTCCGCCAACCGCAGCCCGGATGTCAGCGCGACGGGGAGCTTCGTGCTGCACACCTCGCTCTCGACGGTGGGCTCGTCGCCGGGCACGCGCGCCAACGGCTCCGCGTTCTAATATCCCCTCAATATCCCTCAATATCCCCTCAATATCCCCTCTCCCCTCGGGAGAGGGTCGGGGTGAGGGTATCTGTCCCTGTTCTCCAACCCGTGGACCCCCCCTGTGGACAGGGGGTTCAACCCGGGATGCGTGGCACCCTCACCCCGTCCCTCTCCCGGATGGCGAGGGGAAATGGGCACGGTGTCAGCCTGAGGGGGCTCAGGCCGGCTCCCGATGTGCCCAGCGCAGCAACCGGCCTTTGGCGAGGCGGGAGACTGCGTCGCCTTCAACTCCTCGACGGGCAAGGCCAACGTGGACCTGAGCGGGCTGCCCTTCGCCGTGAGCGCGACGTGGAAGACGGCCGGCTGGTACGCGGCCGGTGGGTACACGAAGTCCTCGAATGACCAGATCGTCAACGTGAGCGGCGGCGGCTTCTGCGGCGCCACCGCCGTCGACGGCGCCCTGACGGTGCGCTACCAGTACTACCAGTAGTCAGCGCTCCGGGCGGGACGGGCGGTGGGAGCACCTGGCTCCCACCGTCAGCCCAGTGCGGGGTAGTCGATGAGGCCCTTCTCCTCGCCGGTGAAGAAGGTGGCGGAGTCCGGGGTGTTGAGCGCGGCCCCCCTCCGGTAGCGCTCCACCAGGTCCGGATTGGCGAGGAAGGGCACGCCGTAGGAGACGAGCTCCGCCTCGCCCCGGGAGAGCGCCGCCTCTCCCGTCTGCGCGTCGTAGCCGCCGTTGACCATGAACGTGCCCGGGAAGGCCTTGCGCAGCAGCGGGGAGATGCGCTGCTCCGGGCTGGGGGCGCCCTGGCCCGACACGGCCTCGGTCACGTGCAGGTAGCCGAGCCCCAACCGGCCCAGCTCGCGAGCCATATGGGAGAACGTCTCGGCCGGGGTGGAGTCCGTCATGCCCGCGTAGGGGAAGGGCTGCGGGGCGAGCCGGTAGCCCACCCGCTCGGCGCCCCAGACGCCCACCACCGCGCGAGCCACCTCCAGCGGGAAGCGCGCCCGGTTCTCGATGCTGCCGCCGTACGCGTCCGTGCGCTGGTTGGAGCCATCCCGCAGGAACTGGTCCAGCAGGTAGCCGTTGCTGCCGTGCAGCTCCACGCCGTCGAAGCCCGCCTCCTTCGCATTCACGGCCGCGAGGCGGAACTGCTCGACGATGCCGGGCAGCTCGTGGGTCTCCAGGGCGCGCGGCGTCACCATGGGCGTCCTGCCCTTGAAGGTGAAGACCTGGCCGCCCTCCACGGGAATGGCCGAGGGGGCCACGGGCAGCTGGCCGTCATGGAAGTCCGGGTGCGACACGCGCCCCACGTGCCACAGCTGGGCGAAGATGACGCCGCCCGCCGCGTGCACGGCGTCCGTCACCGCCTTCCAGCCCGCCACCTGCGCGGACGAGTGGATGCCGGGCGTGCGGATGTACCCCACGCCCTGGGTGCTGACCTGGGTGCCCTCGGTGATGAGGAGCCCGGCCGAGGCGCGCTGCGCGTAGTAGGTCACCGCCAGCGGGTTGGGCACGTTGCCCTCGACGAGGGCGCGGCTCCGCGTCATGGGGGCCATCACCATGCGGTTCTTGAGCTCGAGCCGGCCCAGGCGGAAGGGGGAGAAGAGGTGGGAGAGGTTTGCCATGGCCGGAAAATGCCCGGGCCGCTATGGACGTGCCATGACATCCAGTCCAAAAGAATTGACCGATCGTCCAGCCCCCCGGGACGAGCGGGTAACGGATGTGCTGGCGGAGGTGTTGGACTCGATGCGCCTGACGACCCTGGTGTACGGCCGCCTGGAGCTCCATGCCCCCTGGGGCATCCAGTTCCCGGAGCTGGCGGGGGCGCACATCATCGTCGTGGCCCGGGGGAGTGCCCGCCTGGAGGTCGAGGGGGTGGAGGGCGCCCTCTCGCTGTCGGCGGGAGACCTGGCGCTGCTTCCGCACGGGGGCGGGCACACGCTCCGGGACGCGGAGGGAAGCCCGGTCCACGTCCTCGGCAAGGGCTCCTGTGAGCGGGGGCATGACGGACCCGGGGTGTTCCGGCTCGGCGGAGACGGGGCGCGGACGGTGCTGGTGGTGGGGTCCTTCCGGCTCGGCGCCGCGTCCCGCACGCCGCTGTTCGAGGGGCTGCCGCGGGCCATCCACATCACCGCGGACCATGCCGAGGCCTCCCCCTCGCTGCCGGCGCTCGTGCAGCTGCTCATCACGGAGAGCGCCTCGTCCAGCCCGGGGGCGACGGTCGTCATGAGCCGGCTCGCGGACATCCTGCTCGTGCAGGCCCTGCGCACGCACATCGCGGCGGGGGCGTGCCGGGAGCGGGGGCTGTGCGCGCTCGGGGATCCCCAGATTCGCAAGGCGCTCTCGCTCATCCACGAGCGGCACGCGGAGCCGTGGACGGTGGAGAGCCTCGCGACGGCCGTGGCCCTGTCGCGCTCCAGCTTCGCCGCGCGCTTCAGTGAGCTCGTGGGGGAGCCTCCGTTGGAGTACCTGGCGCGGTGGAGGATGACGAAGGCCGCCCAGATGCTGCGCGAGGGCGAGCAGCCGCTGCTCCAGGTCGCGGAGGCCATCGGCTACCAGAGCGAGGCGTCCTTCAACCGGGCCTTCAAACGTTGGGGAGGCGTCGCTCCCGGCGCGTACCGGCGCGAGTACCGCCGGTCCGCGCCAATGTAATGACAATCCGCCAATCCATTGGCAAGGCCGCTGACATATGGACGGGGACCGGGTAGAGGGAGCAGAACCACTTCTCTGCTGAAAGGAAGTACCCATGCCGTTCTCGCTGCCCGAGCTGCCCTACAAGAAGGACGCCCTCGCCCCGCACATCAGCGCGGAGACGCTCGAGTACCACCACGGCAAGCACCACGCCGCGTACGTGAACAACCTGAACAAGCTGCTCGACGGCAAGCCCGAGGCGAACAGCTCGCTGGAGCAGGTCATCCTCCACAGCGAGGGAGGCGTCTTCAACAACGCCGCCCAGGTGTGGAACCACACCTTCTACTGGAACTGCATGAAGCCGAACGGTGGCGGGCTCCCCACGGGGGACCTGGCGGATGCCATCAAGCGCGACTTCGGCTCGTTCGAGCGCTTCCGTGAGGAGTTCGCCAACGCCGCCACGACGCAGTTCGGCTCCGGCTGGGCCTGGCTCGTGCTGGAGAAGGGCAAGCTGGCGGTGACCAAGACGGGCAACGCGGACCTGCCCATGAAGCACGGCCAGAAGGCGCTGCTGACCATCGACGTGTGGGAGCACGCGTACTACATCGACTTCCGCAACGCGCGTCCCAAGTACATCGACACGTTCCTCAACAGCCTGGTGAACTGGGACTTCGTGACCCAGAACCTCAAGGGCGCCTGAGCCGGTGCATCGCGCGGCGGGCTTGCTGCCCGCCGTGTCCCGGTGGGGTAGCGCGAGGGCAGCAGCCCCCGGCCATTCTGTGAGATCTGGGCGGTAGGACGCTCCAGATGCACCGTGTAGCTCCCGTAAGGAGGGGCCGACGCGGTGCAAACACGCGAGAAGGAAGCCGGGCGGGCGAGCAGGCCCGCGAGGAGCACGCGTGGACGAGGAGAATAAGTCCGAGACGAGCGGGGCGGAAGTGGATCAGGTGGGGCCCTACCAGCTCCACGAGCAGATGGCGCAGGACGAGCACAGCCGGGGCGAACTCTACCGGGCCATGCACGAGACGAGCGGGGCGACAGCCCTGGTGCTCAGGTCCTCCCCGGAAGAGGGCGCGGAGCCGCTGCCGGACTGGCGGGGGCGGTGCATCTCCTCGGGCTCACCGGGTTACGTCGCCCTGGAGGTGGAGGATTTCGCCTTGGCCGTGGCTCCCGACAAGTACTCCGCGGAAGCGCTGGTGTGCCTGTTCGAGGAGGTGCGTGACACCATGAAGCGCATGGCCCGGGCCCTCCCGGACGCTGACGAGCTTCGCCTCGGGTTGCGGCTCGAGCTGGCACTGGCTGGCGCCCCGCCGCGGTGGGCGCCCTGGTCTTCGCGCTGCTCCGCCCGGCTCCCGTGAGCCCACCGCCAGACAGCGCGGACCCCCTGGTGCGCGCCGCGCCAGCACCCATGGGCCAGGAGGTGCCGACGGACACGGTGCTACCCCTCACGGGCCACTCGCTCCGGAGCGCCACGGATGGGGGGCCATCGCCCATCGCCCACCCGTTTCCGCGCAAGCCCTACAAAGGGCAGAAGCGCCCTCCCTGCACGCCTCGTATCGAGGTGGAGATCATGGGCGCCTGCTGGGTGCCTCATGATCTCAAGGCCCCATGCCCGGAGGAACTCTACGAGTACCAGGGCAAGTGCTACATGGCGGCCATGCTGCCCCCGCCGGAGCCCCGCTCGATCGAGCAGTGAGTGGCCACGGGGAGCACCCAGCAGGCGTGGTGCTGAACCTGGCGCAGCCGCTGTCAACACGCCCCAATTCCCTGCCTCTCTCTTCAAGAGAGGGCTGCCAGGGCAGGGGGGGCCCAGGGGTTGCACCGTGTACCGGCGCGGCACGCGGCCTTGCTGGCCCTCCCATGGAGCGGTGCACGCACTACCCAGTAGGGCGAGTGCGGCTGAAGGGGATGACGCGACCACTGGCCTCTGGTGCCTCTGGCTTCTGCGACATCGGGTCGATACCAATGATCCGGTTGAACGTCTCCGGCAGCCAGCCGAGCTCCTTCGCAATGAACAGAGGTGTAGCCCCAGTTCGTTGCTCTATGTGCTTGAGGGAGTTCTGGAGCAGCTCAGGCGGTTCATCTTCCGGCTCGTCTGGTTCGCCCTTGTGCCAGCGCCTGTACATGTAGTGCTTCCAGGCGCGTCGGTACTCAATCGCGTCAATGCGCCCCAAGTCATAGGCACGCCGCACGATGGCAGCTGCGCTGGCTTTCCACCGCCGCTTCATTGCGAAGACAGTCTCCCAGTTCAGCTTCGTCTGGTGCGGAAACTCACGCAAGAAGCCTGTGCGCGGCAGGAGGAATGCGCTTGCGAAGAAGTCCGCATCCTTCTCCTGTTCCGGGTCCCCAGAGCGGAGCCCCACATGCAAAATGAGGTGACCGAACTCATGCGCTATGTCCCACCGAGCACGCGAGGTGCTGCTCTTGTCGGTGTTGAGGACAACGACGGGATGCGTACCCATGCGCGAGAAGGCATCAACGCTCAGCGCGTCACTTTCCTCAGTCGAGGCCCCAAAGCGCGTGACAACCACGCCCCGGCTCTCCAACAGCCGAACCATGCTCGTAATGGGACGGTCTAGCCCCAGGCCTATCGTGCGGCGGCTGTTCTCCGCCACCTGTTCAACGGCCTCCTTTCCGGTCGCGCGTTCGCTCGGAATAGAAATTGTCGGGAACTTCAGACGCGCAGCCTTCAGGTGCACCGCCACCTGTCGCACGTACATCCCGAACACGGTGCCATGTGCCAGCACCCGGGTCTTCAGCGAAACGGGCATCCTCTCGCTTCGAAATTGGCAGTCCTCCTCTCGAAACTCCTCCTTGATGGGGACGAAGAAGTACCGAGGCGAGAACCCGAGCGCCTGTCCGAGCGCCTTGACGAGCAGTTCGTCAGGCTTACGTAGCTCGGTCTCGAAGTGGTGGATGGAGGAGTGCGACACATCCACCATCTGAGCCAGGTCGGCCAGCGTCATCCCGCGGAAGTTGCGTGCGATCCGCAGGTTGCTCCCAATGAAGGCCGCTTCATTCGTCGCGGTCATCGTCCACTGTGCCGCCTTCGGCGGCCTCCGTGCCAGTCTCCTCCGCTGCCGGAATCTCTTCGGGCTGCGGCGGCGCGAACTCTACTCCTTCTGGGCGGTGGTCGGTCAGGACCGTGAGTCCTGCCGCAGCCTGGCGGAATGGAATCTCGAACGCGTTCCGATAAGAACCAGTACTGTCCACCTCCTCGATCGTGATGCTCATCACTTCGGCGGTGATGGGGTTCACGTCAACCGCGAAGCGCCACGCCCAGTCGATGTCCGCCCGAGTGACCGTGTTCAGGTCGAACAACTCCAGATTGGCCCGCTGCTCCTTGGTGGAGCGCTTGCGGGCGCTTCGCGACGGGGTCTCCGGGTCTCCGTTGAAGAACCGAAACGGGACACCGCCGATGGAGGCGACGAACTGCATGGAGTCGTCGACGATCCCGAGCCATGGGTAAGCACCGGACTTGTGCGCCTCTTCCAGCTCGTGCACGACACGCGAGTACTCGGTAGACCCCGGAACCCACCTGCCGAAGCGCAGGTCGCCCTTCTCCGGCTGAATATGGCGGGCCACCTCTTCGTGAACGCGATTGATGATGCGCGCGACGTCGAGCAGACGGTCCAGCGTCAGCTCGGGGTAGATCTCCCACGGCAGCTTGGCTCTCATACAAGGGGATAGTGGATCGCCATTTAGAATTCCGCAATATTTTTTATACAGGTCGGCAAGTTTTATACGTGTCGTCGAGATTTATACCGATCCCTGTTTGCGTGTCGCGCGGAGCCTTCGACACCCTTTCGGGCGCGCTCGACGGCCCCACCACTTCGGAGTGCATCGCGCCGGGTGAGCCCGTGCCGGAGACGGTGTCGAGACGGTGTCAAAGGACTCGAAACGAGGGAGGCGAGCGAGAACGAGAGCTGGAGTGGACGGGTGAACCCACCGGCCGCCGAGTCTTTCCGGGGGGGGGGCGGTTGCCCCGAGGGGTGCATCGCCGTCGCGGATAGTACGGAGGATGTCTCGGCCAGCTTTCCCCTCCTCTCTTTTCCGCCGCGTGTCGTGTCGGCTCGCGTCACTCGAATTCTCTGGCACTGCGGACGGCGGACGACACTGCGGACGGGCTTGTCCCAATCAAATGATGTGGACCAAGCTCCGCCCTCATGCCGACTGCGAGCAGGAGAGGGCGCAGGCCACCACCGAGCCAGGAGCGCACGAGCCGAGTCCCTCGAGGGTTTCGCCCGTGGGCAGTGACGCTGTTGCTGGCCTTGGCCGCATGCGCAACGGACGATGGAATGCGGTGGGAGCAGGAGCCCGCCAGAGCGGTGGCGGAGGAGTCCTGCGAGTCGGTGGCCGGGCCCGCGCGGGTGGTGCTCGAGGCGGAAGGCGGCCGACAGGTGGTGCTCCCCGTCCTGCCCCGGCGCGAGCCCGTGCGTTTCTCCCAGTCCGAGTTCGAGCACGCCATGCGACTGCTGGTGGCGCAGCTCCCCGGCCCGCCCCAGCCCCTCTTCCACCGGCCGGGCAAGACTCCGATGCTCTCCGGGGCCTGGCGAACCTCGCGCTCCTCGCAGCTCGCCTGGTCGAGTTCGTGCTCCCAGCACGAGGCCCCTTCGCGCTGCGTGACTCTCCGAGAGCCTGAACTGCACCTGGACGAGGACGAGCGGGCGGACATGGCGCTCATGTTCGCGTTCGAAAGCCTCTGGCCCGGCGTTCAGTCAGTCGTAGAGGCCTCGGTAGACCCCGAGCAATTGAAGATGGCTGTCTACACCTCGCTCTCCACCTACCTCGGCTTGTTGCTACTGCCCGAGCCGACCTCCAAGCTGATCGCGCTGGGGATGACGGTGACGCTGGTCGCGTACCTGGGAACGGATACGCTCTTCAACGTAGTAGAGGGCTACCGGCGGTTACAGGAGGCTGTCCGGAGCGCTCGCTCCCTGCTGGAGTTGAGGAGCATCGGAGAGCGCTACGGACGAGTGCTGGGCGTGCAGGTGGGGCGGGTGCTGGTGCTGGTGGCGACGGCGGCACTGGGGTGGACGGCGCACGGGATGATGAAGGGCCCGGGGCTGCCGGGCTCTGGCCGGGCAGCACAACTGCTCGAGGCGGAGACGGGGCTGGACTTGTTGGCGGTAGCCCGCCAGGTACAAGCCGTGGTGGTGGCCCGGCCCGCGGTGACGGTGACCCTGATGCCGACGGCCGCGTACATGGCGCAACAGGGCGTGAGCGGCAGCCAGGGCGTGGGCGCCTCGGACCCTGCTTCCTCCAACGGAGGCCCGGACCCGAAGCGCCACCGCATCGAGCATGTGGAGGAATGGCGCAAGCCCAGGCTCACCCCGGACGGCCGAGTGCTGCCCTACATGGGGACAAGGCAGCCGCCTCAACCCATTGCCATTCTCGGACGCAACCGCGCGGGCAAGACGGTGACGAACGGGAAGGAGACCGTCCGCTTCGACAAGCACGGCTTCGCCGAGTTCGAGACGAAGTTCGAGACGCTCATTGATGACGTCCACATCGGGAGCAGCAGCCACAGGATGCATTTCAAGGCGGCCAACCAACGACTGTATGAGGCGGTCAAGGCCGATCCCCGTCTGGCAAAAGAGCTGAATCTCTCTCCAGGAGAGATTCAGGCGTTACCGACGAGCGTTACTGCTCCAAGTGGTTATACATGGCATCACCACCAGGACGTAGGCAGGATGCAGCTCATTACGGATGGCGCACACCAGCTTGCGAGACCGCATACTGGAGGGATGTCCATCTGGGGAGGCGGATACCCGTAGATTTTCGGAGGGAGGAGTTCAAATGAGTGTTCACTGGAGACCGCACGTCCTGAAAGCGTCAGGTTCCGTCAGTCCACATGAATTGGAGCGGATCGAGTCCGCATGGGGAGTCAAACTTCCCGATGACTACAAGCGGGTTGCATCCATGTATCAGGGCATGGCCCCCGAGCCCAATGGGTTCAGGGTTGGGAGAGGCGACAATGCCTTGGGGGTGCTACTGACAGTCTCCGAGCATGAGGGGAGGGAGAGCTACTCCATCCTCAATTCATACGAAGTCATTCGCTCCCATGTCCCATCGGGCATCTTCCCCTTCGCCAGAACCCCTGGTGGAGAGGACCTGTGTTTCGACTACCGAGGCTCGCCCGAACAGCCTCGTATCGTCCTCGTCTCCGTCGAGGGCTCCGTCCACCCCGTCGCCAACAGCTTCCAGGATCTCATGGACGGGTTGTACGACGACTGAAACCAGCCCATGGACCAGCTGTGATGCCCACCTCGTTGTGGTAGGGCGCGAGGCCATGAACATGGAACACTCCCAGGTGCTCGAGTTTCCAGCGTGGCTCTATGGCACCAAAGCCGCAATCCTCCGCGAGGTGAGAGCCGAGGGGCACTGGTGGGCTCGGGAGTATCTCGAGACCGGTGCCTTTCCCCAGCCCCGGCAGATGCGACAGGTGTCACCCGGCGAAGTGCTGGTGATGCACCCGGTGGCTGACTTCGACACGGGCGACCCCTGCTGGCGGATGCACATGTTCATCGAGGTCTTCATGGGCTTGGATGAAGGCGTCCCGAAGGAGGAGCGCCCGCGCATGAGTGACGCCTTCGAGTCCTTCTGCTTGAGCACCCCTTGGGGGGCTCTCGACCATGCCGTGTCTCCACCCCCGCCGCAGAGCGCGGAGCGCATGGCGAACCGGCTCGCCGCCTTGCTCCGCTTCTGGGAGGTGCTCCAGGGCCTTCGCTACGCGTTCGGGTCGTTCGAGCAGAAGTACACGCTGGAAGAGCTCATGGATGACATCTACCGCGGGACCCTGGAGGCCTGGTGCCCCGGAGGCCCTGCTCCTGTTCGCGAGCACCTGGCGCTGACGGTGGAGCGCATGTCTCGCGCCACCCGGGAGGACTGCCTGGAGGCCGTGCTCCGGGTCATTCCTGGAATGGTCGAGGTGGATACCGATCTCAAACACCGCGAGGTGCTCGGCGACCCGGGCTTCTTGCGTGAGCGCCTTTCCGCACTTCCCCCGAAGAAGTTCGAGGATATCTCCAGCGCCTACAAATACGCGGTGTCCACGCAGTTGTCGGACTGGGACAGGGAGTTGGGGCGGCATTAGAGCGGTTGGCCAGGCCGAAACCTGAGCGCATCAGCGCTGGGGGCCTGACCTGGCGTGTCCTTCGCATTCCAGGAGGGCACCCGCCCGTGATTCTGCCTGGGCCACTCGTCTCCCGCGAGAAGCCCGCCGTGCCACGCCGCTGACGCCTGCCCCTGCCTGCGCGTAAGCTGATTCACATGTCCCTCCGTCACGCTCTCTCCTGCTTCTCGCGCGGGCTCGCCGTGGCCGGCGCGCTGCTCGCGCTGCCCTCCCTGGCCGACAGCGCCAGCCCCACGCTTCACGCGGTGACCGCGCGCAAGGGGAACAAGACGTTCAAGACCGATGCGCTCGTCATCTACTACGAAAACATGATCTCCGGCCGCGAGGTCCGCTCGGGCAAGCAGGTGCGGATGCCGATGCCCGCATTCACCCGGCTCGAGATCCACGGCGGCCGCTACACCTTCCAATTCCCTCCCGCGTGCAAGGACGGAAAGCCGCGCACGCTCGTCCTCGACAACGCGCGCTTCTCTCCCGGCATCTCCCTCCGGGAGCCTTCGCTCTGCGCACTCGCGCCCACCGAGGTGGTGCTCGGGCCCATGAGCGGCAAATCACCCGACTGCTCGATGTCCAAGGCGCTGCGCGCGAAGGTGGCGAAGATGGAGAAGGAGTGCGAACAGGAAGGCGGCTGCGGTGACTTCGAGCCGTGCAGCTTCGCCTACGAGAAGAACTACCGGCCCTGCGAGCAGCTCTTCTCCTCGGGGCCGCTCGAAGGCGAGTGGACGTCGCTCGACCGTCTGGAGGGACAGTACGACCCGGCGAATCGCGCCCAGACCGCCGCGGCCTGCCGGGCGGGAAACCGCGCGGCCTGCTCGGACCTCATCCCCGACCGCCCCAAGAAGATCCGCTGCCACGGCCGGTTCTCCAATGGCACCGGGTTCGGCACCTGGGTGGAGAGCGAGGCCGAGTGCATGCTCCACGGCTATCTCCAGGTCCTCGGTGCGCAATGCGAGGACGGAAAGCGCATCGACGGACAGGTCTTCTTCGCTCCGCAAGGCGCGGCGGAGAAGTGGCAGCCGGTCCTGACGCCTCCGCCCCAGGAGCTGCTGGAGTCCATCCCGGGAATGGGGGCGGACGGTTCGTAGGAGGCGAGGCTCTGGGGGACGAGGGGCCGCAGGAAGGGTGTCAGACGATTCGTAGGGGACAATGTGTCGGTACGAGTCCTTTGACACCTTTCCGGGACACCTTTCCGGGCTTCACGCGCCTGCTCAGGGGGCCACGAACAGGGTCCACTCGGTGCCGGTGCCGGTGGCGGCCGCGTTGACGCCCTGGGCCGCGTCGGTCCGGTTCAGGTAGTCCCCCTTCACCGACTTGAGCTTCACCTTGCCGCTGGCGAACTCGGGCGTCCACGCGTTGCCGGCGGCGCCGGTGGCCGCCGCGATGACGGCCGGGGCCGCGTCGGTCCGGTTCAGGTAGTCCCCCTTCCACGACTTGAGCTGGAACTTGCCGTCCGCGGCGCACTCGAGGGTCCACACATTGCCAATGCCGGTGCCCCACGTGGTGACGCTCGCAGCGGTGTCCGGACGGTGCAGGCCGTCCCCCTTCGACGACTTCAGATGCACCTTCTTGCCGCACGCGGCGAGCTCGACGGTCCACGTATTGCCAATGCCGGTGCCCCACGTGGTGACGCTCGCAGCGGTGTCCGGGCGGTGCAGGCCGTCCCCCTTCGACGACTTCAGCGTGAGCTTGCCGCCGGTGAAGACAGGCGTCCACACGGTGCCGGTGCCGGTGGCCGCCGCGTTGACGCCCTGGGTCGCGTCGGTCCGGTTCAGGTAGTCCCCCTTCGACGACTTTACCTTCACCTTGCCGTCCGTGGTGCACTCGAAGGTCCACGCGTTGCCGGCGGCGCCGGTGGCCGCCGCGATGACGGCCGGGGCCGCGTCGGTCCGGTTCAGGTAGTCCCCCTTCCACGACTTGAGCTGGAGCTCCAAGCCGCAATAGGGGAAGGGCGCCGGGGTGGTGGGGGTCTGGGCGAGCGTGTTGGCCAGCAGGACGGAAGCGATGGAAGCGAGCATCATGGTCAATTCCTCACAGCAAGGGTTGATATCCGACAAGGGTTTGGATTCAGGACCGCGCGGTCGTCTCATAGCAACCGGCAGGCCAGTCCCTTGGGGCCCACGTGTCAGAGGAGGGGCAGGGGGACGGAGAGGGGGCTCGAGGCCTTTGACACGCCAGTTGACGCGTCAGCGAGGCCGGCTGGCGTGTCGGCCCATCCAGCAACGCCAGTGCCTGGGTCCCCCCTGCCAACCACCCGACTGCTCGATGTCCAAGGCGCTGCGCGCGAAGGTCGCGAAGATGGAGAAGGAGTGCGAACTGGGCCGCCAGCAGCTGCCGTTGCGCGGAGTCGTACGGCTCGGCTGGTAGCGGAGAGGCGGCGGCACGGTGGTCGTGCCGGGTCGCGTCACTCGAATTCTCTGACACCCTTTCGGGGGGACACCCTTTCGGGCACATCTAGTAATACATCGGCGCGCACTTGTAGTTGGGGCTGGAAACGGTGTTCGACGTCACCCCGGTGCTGTCGGTCACCTTGAAATCGAGTCTCAAGACGTCATAGGCGCTCGCTGTGGCGGAGACAGCGCGGCAGGACATGTCTACGGTCCACATGTCCAGGTACGAGGGCCAGCTGTATTCCATCTGGTCGTAATAGGAATACACGGATGTCTTCCAGGAGGGCGTATAGGAGCCGGAGCCTCCGCTGCCCGTCCCGGTGCATCGCACCGTGGTCGTGGAGATACGGTCGCAGGAAACGGACGCGGTGGTGGGGCACGGCTCGGTGACCGTCCGGGTCACCGACTTGTAACTCTCCCGGCAGACCGTCTTGGTGCCATCGCTGGCGACCACCATGGGGTAGGCCCGCACCTCGAAGAGCCGCGGGCCGCAGGCCACGCCCGTGCGGCTGTAGGACCAGGTGCCGCTGGCGCCCAGGCGCTCGGTGCTGCTGGGCGTCTGCCCATCCACGGAGAACTCGAGCGACACGGCGTTGGCGAAGGTGGAGACCGCGTAGGTTCCCGCCCCGGCGAGCTCGCCTTGATACGTGCTGATTCCGTCGAGGGTCAGGCGGGTGACGCTCAAGCCGGAGCACATCGCCGCCTCCCGGGTGCCCAGGGGCTCCTCGGACGGGGCCCACCCGGACCCGGGGATATCACCCTCACCACAGGCGGCCAGCAGCAGTCCGGACAGGAGTCCAAGGGTGGAGCGGGCAGGGCGACGTTGCGGCATGGCCTTCCTCGTGAGCGATGGGGCGCTCCGGTGTGAGCGGAGTGGAATCCTTCCCAGTGTATATGAAAAATGGCAGGGAAGTCGTGTTTTCCTGTAACGGCCTGAGTCGCGGGGATTCCACCTCGGATACCCCCCAGCATCGCGAGTCGCCCGCCCGGGAGTGCCGTGCCGCGGGTGCCGGTGTGCCTCGAGCGCTTCCACGGCCGAGCCGGGGAGATCGACCGTGCGCTCGCGCTCGAGGAGCCCACGAGTCGTGACCACTGCGCTCCCGGGCAGCGCGCTATGTTCGCAAGCATAGGAAGGACAGGAGCCCTCTTGGGCGTAGCGGGCGGGAGCAGAGCGGGAGGTGAGGGACGCTGACGGGGAGCCCATGCTTCCTGGATCGCGCCTGGCACACGCTGGCCTTCGTACGCGAGGAGCCGGGGGCCGCGGAGGCCACGCTCGACGAGGAGACGCTGCGCCTGCTGCACAAGACGGTGAAGAAGGTGGGCAAGGACATCGAGGCGCTGCGGCTCAACACCGCGGTGAGCGCGCTACGGAGAAGAAGTTCGTCTACGTGCCGGGCCGCATCATCAACCTGGTGGTGGGCTGAGCGCGGGCTGGGGTGGGGGCTCCGAGCCCCCGCCTCCAAGGTGTCTGACTCCCCTCTCCCACTGGGCGAGGGCCAGGGTGAGGGTATCGAGGGTCCGTATTCGTTGGTCCCTGGAGGAATCGGCTCCGTGCTTCGTCGTGCGGCTCACGGAGTGGAAGTGATTCCCCTGGGCTGAGGCGGGCCCGGTGGCATGCGGTTTCCTCCTCCATCAGTTGGCGTCGATCAGCCGGCGGAGGTACGGCAGCGGGAGCTCCGTCGGCCCTCGGGCTGGAATCCTCACACCCCGGTCACCGGCGAACGGCTTCAGCACCCCGAGCATGAAGCTCATGCAGTCCTGTGCGCCCAGCGTGTAGCGCAAGATCGTCCTCCGCTGCTCAGTGAACGACGGAAGCCCGCCGCTCACCACATCCGCTGCCGCGGCGATGGCCTGGTCGTAGGCCGCCTTGCTGACGAGCAGAACCAGGCAGTGCTCCTGTGTGGCAGTGAAGAGTTCCTCTTCGATCGAGCCTTCCACGGAGGGGCGCAGGCCGAGGTACGTCAGCAGGACGGCGCCAGGCGGAGCATACGTCGTATGTCCAACCGCGAGGTACCGGCGGGCGCCCTTGCGTGGCTTCATGCTGTACCCGACGAACGCGTGCCCAGGCAGGTTCAGTGCCGCGCTCGGGCTCGGGCGCGCGCAGAAGGACAGCGAATACTCCGTCCCATCCGGTTCGGAAGCCTTCGTGAGAGCGAGTGTTTTGTGGGGGGCGGCGCTGACTGCGACGAGAGCAAGGATCGAGAATGTGCTGACGAATGCCATGGGCAGACTCCCTAGCGTGGTACGCCCTTCCCGAGCTTCACCCTCCGGGTCAGGGTCCTCCCATTCAGATCGACGAACACGACATCGACCTTGTCGCCCGGCTCGAACTCCGCGAGCATGGCCTCGAGGTCCGAGACCGAGCCGATCGGCCGGCCTCCGAGCTTCCACATGATCTCCCCCTGCAGGACCCCGGCCCTGGCGAGCGGACTGCCCTGCTCGATGCACGTGAGCAGGATGGAGCCGACGATGGGGCCGCCCCGGAAGCCACAGACTCCCAGCCGGGCGGGGGAACTGCGTGCATCTTCCGGCTTCAACATCAGGGTGATCGCGCGCTGCACCGAACGCTTCGACACATCCGTCCAGACCTTGGATTCGCTCGTCGAGATGCGCTCGTGCGCAACGCGGAAGAAGTCGCCGGAGATCCGGGTCGATGAATCCTGGAAACGGACACCTTTCGCGAGGAAAGTGGCGTAATCGCCCCTGTTGAGCGCCGCCGCGGCCCCCACGGCATCCACTTCCGCGAGTGTCACGCCCTGCTGGAGTGCGTTGGCATACTGCAGATGGGCATTCGCGAGATCGACCTTGCCGGCGTTCTTGGCTTCGTCCGCCGCCGCGAGGTGGGCCGCAATCGTCTGCTCCTTCGAGAGGGTGGGAAAGAACGTCGCTTCGAATCGCGCCACTTGTGCGTCGTCCGCGTCGTTCATCACGATCATCGTTCGAGCCTGGGTCCCGCTGCTCACCTCCCGCGACAGACTCTGCTCCATCGATTGCTTCACCTTCGTGCGGCGGGAGCCGATATGGAAGATCTGCATGCCGGATGACTTGCTGCTGGTCATCACCCGTTGGCTCTCCTGGATGTAACTGTCCAAGATGGACTCGACCTCGAACGAGGCATCGATGCTGCCCACCTGTGCGTCGCGGAATCGATAGCTGACCTGGACCTCGAAGTTTCCGTCGGCGACGCGCTGCACGACCTCCTCGGAGGGCTGCTTCACGGCCAGCACCGGGAGCGAGCCGGAGAGCGCCACGGAGCCCGGGATGAACCGCTGCGAGACGACGTCTCCGTCAATGAGCAGCGCCACCACGAGCTCGTTGAGCCCCGTGGTCTCGGCCCGGTATGACCGCCACCGCGCCAGATTGGCTTCCTGCTTGCTCAGAAGCCTGGTGTACGCGCCGCAGTCTTCCCCGACCGCCTGCATGAGCATGGGCATGCTGTTCAGCCAGGGATGCATCAACGGATTGCCTGCGGCGTCCCGGCTCGGCCCGGGCAAGTACGCGGGTTGTGGCTCGCCGCCCGTCTGCACGGCGATGCCAATGCCCTGCGGCTCGGTCGGCAGCGAGCCGGAGTAACGCAGAGGAATGTTGATGGACTTGATGGAGGCCGCAGGAGCATCACCGGGAGTCACCTGCCTCCCCCCGCTCGAGAAGAATTGAATCTTCTCGCGGACCACCGACACCTCGGGCAGCAGGAAGACACGCGGATTCGTCCCGGGCCCGCCGGGCTCATAGAACCCCGCCGAGTGATAGAGGCGGTAATCACCGTTGGCATCGAGGTCGTAGTAGTTGTCGACGGTGAAGAAGATCGTGTTGGCGGTCAGCGCGGGCCCTTGCGCCCCACTCGAGGATGGAGCAACGGAACTCAGCAGTGCGGCCAGAGCGGCCAGCGACATGGATTTGTGCATGATGGACGGCCCCAGGAGCGAACAGGGACTACGAATCCCTGGCTAGCATTTGCCGTGCCTGTACATGGGAGAGCAGCGCGCTCGAATCCCCTGGACTCCCTGGCGCAAGTCTTGCGCCTCACACCGGGAAGAGCGCAAAACGCACACGCGCGCGCCCCGGCATGCCTCCAGCAGCCCACCTCGATGCGTGGAGGGTCGCACAGGAAGTCGGCCAGCACCTGGGGGCCTTTGCCACTCCAGTCGGGGGTATAATGGATGGAGGTATCCGCGATTGATGCGCCGAACCGATGGAGCCCCGCCCCGTTTCCAGGCCGCTCCAGGGCATTGCCCGGGGACGCCCGGGCACCGAGAGTCCGCGGCATGAAACTGCGTCCCATTGCCGAAGTTGGTGCCGAGCTGGGCCTTTCTCCAGAGGATGTGCTGCCGTGGGGGCGGGATCGCGCCAAGGTGTCGCTGGAGGCACTCGGCCGCCGCTCGCACCAGGGGCGGCTGGTGCTAGTGGAGTGTCCGACAAGTTTTTCAACATAGTCCATCGTCCTGGAGCGAAGCATGGTGCGGCCTCCGGGCACGAGTTCGAGCAACTGGTCCGATGGTCGGACCAGTTCGAGCGACGCGCGGCCGGAAGGTGCTTCCAGGGTCGGATTCTGGCTTGAGCGCGGATGGTCTTCGGTGTCGTCTCCGCGAGGTGGACCGGCTCTCGGGGGAGCATTCTCCCAATGGTGCGAGCCTCTCTCGAATATGTTGAAGAACTTGTCGGACACTCCACTAGTACTACAGTTGGACTTCCAAAACAGATTGAGAACCGTCGCGCTGGCCGGGGGCAATAGAGGAACCGCACCTTGAGGCAGGCAGACCTCGTCATTCATAGGAGTAACGGCGTCGCCCCTGGCT
>NZ_DBNGVP010000129.1:0-19925 GCF_057119385.1 Archangium sp.
GTGGTGCGGCCGGCCTTGGACTTCGTCCTGCACTGGAGCCGCTGGCGACGCCGCCATCAGGCCATCGCCAAACGCTGCCATTACCGACGCAGAGACCCTCGCGCCAAAGTCCCACTGTAGTACTAGGGCGCCACGCTCGCCTCCTCCTCTGCTGCTTGGGGGACCAGAAATGGCCGCAGTCGCGCGCCTGGAGCGAAGACGCCATGGAACCTCGTGAGGTTTGCCCGAGGCGGAGGCACCAGGGACGCCACACGCCGTAACAGTTCCAGCCCGGTGAAGAGCAGGTGCGTCGTACCGTCCGGCAGCGGGCGCTTCATTTGGTAGGCGATGCGGCCATCCTCCGCTCGTGACAAACGCTCCAGCGCCAGTGCACCGCGCGCCCCGTAGCGGCCTGGCCGCTCCAGACCCTGCCTGTCGTTGGCGTGCAGGTGCGTGTTGGCGTGCAGGGAGAAGCCCTCCAGGAAGGCGCATCGGGGCTGCTTTCGGGGAGGGGGCCGCACGTCCACCTCCGTCCAGCGCAGCCGCCGCTGCGGGGAGTGCGCCTGGTACACCTGCAGTGCATCCTCGGGGCCTTGCGCGGGCAGGGCTCCTCTTTTCTCCAGCAGGCGCAGCACCCGGTGGCGCACGACCTTCAGCAGCCGCTCCACCTCGCCTTGCGTGGGCGGCGGCAACGGCTCGAAGCGCACGCCGCCCTCCCGCGGCACGAAGACACCGTCCGGCACCAGCGCGTGGAAGTGCGGAGTCACCTGCAAGGCGGAGCCGAAACATCCGTCAGCATGGACAGCGTGTGTGACGGGTTCGAGCGCGCGGAGTGGGCACAGGCGTCGGAGACCGGGTTGAGCGTCAAGTGGAACAGCGCCACCGGCCGGTGGGGTGCAGGGCCGTCCCTTCCTGTACGACGCGAACTTCTCCTCCGCCAACGGCGAGTCGTCCTGCGCCAGCTGCCACATCTTCGGAGACAAGGACGAGCTCGCCTGGGACCTGGGCAACCCGGATGACGAGGTGGCCACCAACCCCATCGACAAGCGCCTCGCGAGCGCCCTGGAGATCGGCGCGTTCGATCTGTTCACCGGCCACCCGGGCTCGCCCATCAACGGGGCGCCATGCACTGGCGGGGTGACCGCTCCAACGGCTTCTTCGGCGTCGATACGAACGATGAGGCCACGTCCTTCAAGAACTTCATCGTGGCGTTCGAGGGGCTGCTCGGCTGGCCAGCAAGGCGGGCCAGGAGGTGACCTTCACCGCGGTTCCGCCGGGCTCTGGCGTGCGCATCGCGCTCGACCGCAACCGGGACGGCAAGCTCGACGGCCAGTAGCAGGCGCTGCTGCACGTCAGGCTCCGCCTCCGGTCCTGCCGGAGGCGGGGGCCATTCGAAGCCGGGAGGGGGCCCGCTACGCCCGACCTACTCGCCGGGCCACCAGTCGTCGTGCTCGAAGTTCTTGCAGGCCCCGAAGCGGCCGCTGTTGAAGATGCTCTGGATCTCCGTGGAGGACAGCGCCCGCTTGTAGAGAGAGAACTCGTCCATGCCCATCTTGATGGAGCCCGAGTTGCTCAGCGAGCTCCGGCCAAAGCGCAGAGGGGCGGTATTCGTCAGGTCTCCACTGCGCGCCAAGGGGCTGAAGGTCCCCGCCGGCTGCCCATCCACGTAGAAGTTGATACCCGTCGACGAAACGCGATTCACCGTGACAGCGACATGATGCCAGTGGTCGTCGTTGGGAATGGCGATCGTGGACACCCAGTTGGTATACCCACCATCCGCGAGCTGGAGGACCATCTTCCGGCTCTGGAGTGCGATGTGATAGCCGCGGTACGGAGACATCATCCGCTTGTCCAGCAACGAATAGCTGAGCGTGTAGGCCTCTGCGCTGGACAGCCGGCCCCACCCCTCGAAAGAGAGGTTGGTGGTACCGAAGTTCAGGCTGGAATGGTTCGGCACCTCGACGTAGTCATCCACTCCATCGAGCTGCCACGCCCTCCGCACCCATCCATCGACGAAGAGGACTCCGTTGGCGGGGATGGCATACACCGTGGCGTCTGGTGCAACACCGCGTACCAGCGCCAGACGGCTTGCGCGACGCCGCCCGGCGGCTCGGCGCGGATCCGCTGCGATGGCGTGGCGAGGTCCGGTGCGCCCCCGGGCCCGGTACGGGACTCCTCGGAGGCGCCACGGCCCAGCACGGGGTGGATGCGTTCTTCATCCAGCCTCCGATAAGGATTGAGTCGTGGAAGCGCCCGGTGCGGAGGCTGGCGAACGGCGCTGGCGTACGTGCCAGCCCCCGCTGGGCTTCGCGCGCGATTGGGATTCCGGGGAGGCCGCGCTTCAGCGCAGATCGTACACGTACTCGTAGTAGCGCGAGCAGCCGGTGCAGACGTCGAAGATGCCGTTGAGGTTGCTGGCGGCGTAGAAGGTGTTGTTGTACTTCACCCGCAGGCTCCCGCCCCCGAACTGGTCGACGGCCATCACCCACACATACATCTTCCCGTTGACGAACCGGGTGACGAGGAACGTGCCGTAGTGGGCGGAGCCGCTGGTGAAGACGGGCATCCGCCTCCCATCGGAATAGGGCCCGGTCTCCGTGTAGCGCCCGTAGGTTTCATGCCAGTGGCCGGCGAAGAGGGCCGTGACGGGGTAGTCGTTGAGGATGCTGGTGAAGGCGGAGTTGCCCGCATCCGCGCCGTAGTCGTGCATGTTCAGGATGATCTTCTTGCCCCGGCTCACGGCGTTGGACACGTCGTTGCGCAGCCAGCTGATGGCGGAGTTGATCGTGAAGTAGTCCTGCCGGGCCGAGCTGTAGTTCCAGCCGCTCCAGCTCGTCGCGTAGCTGGGGAAGTTGTTGAGCTGGACGAAGTGGACGTTGCCGATCTCCCAGGAGTAGCCCAGGCTGCCGCTGTGGTCCCGCCGGTTGTTGGGGAAGCTGTAGTAGGTGCCGCTCTGGGAATAGTCGAACGAGAGGGGGTTGAGCGTGGCGGCCTGGTCCTTGAGGTACCAGACCATGGTGGACGCGCAGCCATTCTGGTAGCAGTCGTTGACGTTGTTCTGGTAGTCGTGGTTGCCCAGACCCAGGTAGACGTTCATCTTCAGGCCGTGCTCGTAGTAGGAGACGTAGTCACCCAGGTCCGGGCCTTGATCTCCGAACTCGGTGAGGTCTCCGTTGACGACGGTGCCGCCGAACCGGTAGTCGCCCAGGTAGCTCTTCACGGTGTTGATGGCGTTGGTGAGCCGGGCGTTGTACAGCCGTCCGATGTCCTCGTCCGAGTACCCGGCGAAGAGGCTCCGCTCCTGCGCGCACAGGCTGCTGGAGCTGTCGTCCGAACAGTAGCCCCAGGAGAACTGCGGGTCCGAGGCGAAGATCATGAAGTAGTCGTCCATCCAGAAGTCGGACCACTCGAACGAGGAGATCATGTCGTTGTACAGGTCTCCGACCCAGGGCGTGTCGGAGTAGTAGGTCCTGGCAATTCCTGTCTGGCCGCCGTGCTGGAAGGCGCGCACGCGCATCCCCTTGGGGACGCGGAGCGAGGAGTACGCGTCGTTCTGGAAGGAACTCGAGCCTCCCTCACAGAACGCGTTGGAGTCTCCCCCATAATTGGTATCCGCGTAGGCGAAGAAGCAGAACTGCAAGCTTCCCGTGCTCGTCCGCACCGTGAAGTCGCCCTCCCGGCCATCGGAGTAGGTCGCGGCGACGACGAAGTAGTTGCCCGCGTTCAGGCTGAGTGTCAGCCGGCTGTTGACGCCGTCCCCGCTGTCATCGTCGGAGTAGACCTTGGGCGAGAAGGGGTTCGAGAAGTCCAGCACGTAGAGGTACGTGTCGACGCTGGCGGACTCGAGGTCGAACTGCACGGTGGATGCCTGGGGGAGCTTGAACAGGAAGTAGGGGTTCGCGGCGCTGGTGCTCTGGCCCGCGGAGCGGGTCCAACCACTCTTCTTCTCGGCCGCATGGGCCGCTCCGAGGGAGAGGAAGAGCGCGCCGAGCAGCACAAGCCCCAGGCGAGGGAGGGAGGGGAGCGGGAGGTTCATGGGGATCCTTGGTTGGAAGGAGTGGATTCATAGACCAGAACTGGAAAATTTTCATTGCTTGAAATAGTTGGAGTAGCAGGAATTCACGGAGCCTCTCCCCCTGAAGAGCCGCCAAGGCCACTGGTAGCGTGAAGCCCCCCGATTCCCAGAGGAGCACCATGAAGGAATACAAGGCCAGTACGCTCACCCGTGCATCCCCCGAGAAGATCTGGACCATCCTCGTCGGCGTATAGGCGGGAGAGAGGCCATGTGGAGGGTGAGGGCTGGAGCGCAGGTGCCTTGGCCCGAGCGGCTTGAGCCTCAACACCACGCGGCCTGGGGGGGCCTCGCGCCGGGGCCAGTCTCGCACCTGCAGTGGGCAGGCCCAGGTGCTCCACAATCGTTCTCACCCCTCCTGCTTCCTTCACGTACGCCAGCACTCGCCGCCTGCCTCCAGCACGAGGCCACCGCACCGGCGGGCACACGGGTTCTCCGTGAGGGCGTACTGCTCCAGCGTCATTCCCTCCACCCACTCCATGACGATGTAGAAGTAGCCCAGCTCTGGGTCCGGCCACCGCCCATACCCCAGCACCCGGACGATGTGGGGGTGCTTGAACTTCTGGAGCAGGGACACCTCCATGAGGCCCCACTCATCCAGCTCGCGGGCACGGAAGAACTTGAGGACGAAGAAGGGGCCCGCGCACTCGGCCTTGAAGACGAGTCCCTGTCCGCCATCGCCCAGCTTCTCCAGGAGGCGGTAGTTGCCAACACTGTTCCCGGACTCGGGCTGCTTGAACGGCGGAAGTTGCATGGAATGAGTCTACCTCCAAAGTTGGAGGGGAGCACGACCCGGCTCCCAGATAGGCTGAGTAAAGCCGAGAGTGAGGCAGGCCGGATGTTGACGCGGAATGAAGTCATACGCATCGTCGCAAAGAACATGAAGAGGGCGATGAGTGACGGAGGTGTCTGGCGGGGGAACATCAGGGCTCGCCTGTATGAGCGGGTCCGCGAGCGCGGTTACGATTCGCTCACCGCCTTCGCCGAGGCACGCCCTGCCGTCCCGCTGTACGTGCTGGCCGATGAGCTTGGCAAGGACGACGTCGCTGCGGTGCAGGTGTTCATTGGTGCGCGATGTGCTCGTACGAGAGCTCGCCGAGAGCCTCCCCGAAGGCTGGCCGGCTGTGATGGACGACGCCAACCGTTTCAAGGTCGCTGAGGCGCTCGGCTCTTGGTTTGCCTATACCCCAGAAACCCACCGGGAGCGCGCCGATCAGGTCATGGCAGCGCTCCGTGCCACGCCACCACCGCCCGGCTGGCGCCCGCTCGGCCCCGACGACGAGTTGCTCCTGGCGCTCCTTCCTGACGAGGAGGTATGAGTTTCGCCCCAAGCCGGACTTCTATCTGGCGCTGTTCGGCTGGACCAAGGGCATGACCATGCCGATGGACGAGATGGGCGACTATCAGTTCATCGAAGCCGGCGGCGTGGCCATCGGCGCGATCACGCAAGATGTTCAGGAAATACCAGGCGGGGAATTTGCCTTCACCGCCACCGACCCGAGCGGTGCAATGCTCGGCTTCGTAGGCCCGAAAGGAGCATGACCATGACGACCCATGACAAGGCGCTGATCTGCCTGTGGTACGAGAAGGACGCGGAAGCCGCCGCGCGCTTCTACGCCGGAATCTTCCCCGACACTTCGGTCGGCAAAGTCCACCATTCGCCGGCGGACAACCCGTCGGCCAAGAAAGGCGAGCCGCTCACGGTCGAGTTCACCGTGCTCGGCATCCCCTGCCTCGGCCTCAACGGCGGCCCGCACTTCAAGCAGAGCGAGGCGTTCTCCTTCCAGGTCATCAC
The DNA here is from genome assembly GCF_057119385.1 of Archangium sp. Classification (NCBI taxonomy): domain Bacteria; kingdom Pseudomonadati; phylum Myxococcota; class Myxococcia; order Myxococcales; family Archangiaceae; genus Archangium; species Archangium sp. The sequence continues at coordinate 5,847 of NZ_DBNGVP010000129.1, forward strand.
CGAGGACCAGGAGGAGACCGACCGCTACTGGAACGCCATCGTCGGCAACGGCGGGCAGGAAAGCATGTGCGGCTGGTGCAAGGACAAGTGGGGCGTCTCGTGGCAGATCACCCCGCGCTTCCTGGCCGAGGCGATGAACCAGGGCGACAGCGGACGGGCCAGGCGTATCTTCGAGGCGATGATGAAGATGAAGAAGATCGACATCGCCGCGCTCGAGGCCGCCGCCGACGCGGTTCCTGCGGAGGCCTGAACCGCATGCCTTCCCCTCCCGCTTGAGGGCGGGGCAAACGATGGAGCGACCATGCCACGGAAGATCATCGGCGCCGCCTTCCTCTCGCTCGACGGCGTCATGCAGGCGCCGGGCGGACCGAACGAGGACACCATGGGCGGCTTCGCCCATGGCGGCTGGCTGACCTCGGTGTTCGACGAGGATCTCGGCAGCAAGATCGACGAGTTGTTCGACCAGCCGTTCGACCTGCTGCTCGGTCGCCGGACCTACGAGATCTTCGCCGCCCACTGGCCGTTCATGCCGGACGACGATCCGATTGCCGCGACTTTCGCGCGCATCGACAAGTATGTGCTCACCCGCTCCGATGCGGCGCTCGAATGGAAGGGCAGCCATCGCCTGGCGGACCTCGATGCGCTGGCGGCGCTCAAGGCGGAGGATGGCCCGAACCTGGTGATCCAGGGCAGCTCGACGCTCTACCCCCAACTGCTCCGCCGCGGTCTGCTCGACCGGCTCGACCTGATGATCGCGCCCGTCGTGCTCGGCGGCGGCAAGCGGTTGTTCGGCGACGGCACGCCGCCGGGCGAGCTCCGACTGGTCGAGCACCGGCTGTCGCGCAACGGGATATCGATGGCGACCTACGAGCCGGCAGGGGAGCTGCGAACCGGCTCGTTCCAGGTGCCGGAGCCGAGCGAGCGCGAGCTCAGGCGGCGCGAGAAGATGGCGGACGGGACCTGGTGATGCTCGCGCTCTACGGCCACCCGTTCTCGTCCTACACCTGGAAGGCGCTGATCCCGCTCTACGCGAACGGGACCGCGTTCGAGCATCGGGTGGTCGGCAACTACCTGGCGCGCATGGAGGCCACCGGATTTGCGCTGCGCCTGGGGGCCTTCGCTTCCGTGGGCCTGGGGGTGGACCATGCGCGCTGAGTCGCCAGGATTGAGGTGGACGGGGCTGCTGCTCGCCCTGTCCCTGCTGTCCAATGCCTGTGCGTCGCTGACGTCACCACCCGGCCGGTGGACGCACCTGCGCTACACGCCACACGAGGCCGCCGCGCCCGCATGGGCCGGAGACCCGGGCGAGGAGTCCGCGCCCGAGCCCGAGGGTCCACAGCGGCTGCACCGCCGCCAGGACGTGCGGGAGGCGGTGACGGCGGTGGGCCCTGGCGGCACGGAGGAGACTGCGCAGCAGAGCGCCCTGGCGGCCCACCTGGCGGTTCGCGGTGCCCTGCTCGACGTGACGGGCTCCACCCGCGACCTCTCCGGGGAGCTGTCCAGGTTGCGCAAGAGTCACTGGGGCATCGCCGGCAAGGCCGCTGGCCTCTTCGTGCCCTCCATCGAGTATGGCCAGAGCCAGTTGCGGTGGTTGGACGCCGAGCTCGCCGCCGCCACCCGGCTGGCCCACGCCGCCGCGGAGGTGGAGGACCCGGACATGCAGCGGGCCCTGCTGCGTCTGGCGGGCCCACGGTCGGGGTGGGCATGGTGATGGGCAACAACGGCGTGATGATGGGCACGCGCATTGTCGTCTCCGCCGAGTGGGTGGAGATGATGCAACGGCTGGTGCGCGAGGGCGTCCTCTCGCTGCCCGCCATCAGCGCCGCGGTGCGGATCCAGGCCAGCCAGATGATGATGGCGCACGGCGAGCTGCCGCGCGGCGTGCGCGAGGCGCTCGGCGACGGGCCCGAGGTGCGGGGCATGCGCGTGACGGACAGCGCGGGGGCCGGCATGGCCGAGCCCCCGCGGCACCACGTCCTGCCCAAGGAGTTCCGCGAGTGGTTCGAGAAACGCGGCTTCACGGGCGACATGGACATCGACCAGTTCTGCGTCAAGCTGGAGCAGGCTCACCACCAGGCCATCCACGGCGGGGGCGACTGGAAGCTGGGCCGCACATGGCCCGGTGAATGGAACCGGATGGTCATGAAGGCGCTGTATGATGCCGAGACCAGAGCTGGCCGGATGTTGACGCGCAATGCGATCTTGAGAATTGTCGCAAACAACATGAAACGCTACAGGAGCCCGATGAATTTCGTCCCGTGGAGAGGACCATGAGCGACGGACGTGCCTGGCAGGGCAACATCAAGGCGCGCCTGTATGAGCGGGTCCGCAAGCGCGGCTACGACTCGCTCACCGCCTTCGCCGAGGCGCGTCCCACCGCTTCGCTGGTGGAACTGGCGGACGAGCTTGGCCCTGATGACATCGCGGCAGTGCAGGTGTTCAGCGGGTTGGTTGCCGAGGCGGAGCGAAGCGGAAAGGTCTCGCGTCTGGTGCGCGGGCAACTCGTGCGCGAACTGGCCGAAGCACTCCCAAACGGCTGGCCGGCCGTGCTGGATGACGAAGCCCGTTTCGCTGTCGCCGAGGCGCTCGGCCTCTGGTCTGCCTACACCCCTGAAACTCATGAGGAGCGTGTCAGGAAGGCCGGCGATGCGCTCCTCGCCACCCCACCGCCGCCAGGCTGGCGTCCGCTGGGCCCTGACGACGAGTTGCTGCTCACGCTCCTGCCCGACGAGGAGGTCTGATTCTCCGCCGTTCCTCCAAGAGAGAGCGCGACGACGGACGAGACAGAGGGTCCGGGCGAGCCCAGCGGATAGGGCAGTCGACGGCTACTGAGGAAACGTCACGTTGCCGAGGGTGACGGTGCGCTGGCGCTCCGCGTCCCACAGGACGAGGGTATAGGAGCCCCGAGCCTCCTTCTGCGTGGCGAGCAACTCCACCACGACGCGGCCCTGCTTGCCCTCCTCTCCTGGCGCAGCCAGGAGGATGGGCATGCTCACGAGCTTCATCCGGTGAGCTCTTCCCGCTCGACGCCATCGCCTTGCCGCACGAGGCCTTCCAGGGGGCTCCCGCCTCGCCTCCCTCTTGCCTGCGTGAGGCCGCCTCGACCGTCAGGACTCCTCCTCCGCTTGACGCCATGCACGCAGCGGGCCGCCACTCTCCTGGGTGATGGCACGTTGCCGTCCCATCACTCGCCGTGGCACACCACCACCGGCGCGATGCCCATCAACCAACTCGCCCACGCGTCCATCAACAATCCTGCGCGGTAACACTAGCGCCCCGAGCGCGGTCGTAGAGGCGGCAGGGGAGTATCTGCGTTTGCGAGCACGTACTTGTAGACGTCGCCGTCGGCGTTGCTGATGCCGCAGATCAGAAAGAGTGCCCCGAAGCACCCCTCTGTCTCGGACAACTTGAAAGGGGACAGAATGTGCTGATTGCTCCCAATCCGCTCTAGTTCCTCGTCGTCGTTGACAATGCAGATCTCGTAGACCCAGCCCACCGTTCCTGCAGGAAGCGTCGCAAACTTTTTCGCCGCCTTCCTCTCGGCACGAGTCATCCCATTCTTGTGGATAGCCTCGGGCGTATCCCCCGAGACTGCATGCCAAGCCTCAAGGTCCAGCAAGTAGTCCTGTCCCTTGGTCCGGAACTGGATGTCCGCTGACTTCCCCCCTTCCCCGATAGGCGCCTCAAACTCGCGGACGTCCGCGCCGACACTTCGTAACCGAATGGCATGATTTGCGTGGGCGATCACTGACCACATGCTGGGGTCTTTCTCATCCCACGGAGCGTTCCAGAGCGGATTTAGCACCTTCTGGAGGCCTCTCGTGTTCGCGAACATGGCCACGAAAACGTCAATCTCTGTGAGCATCTGACGAGCAACGCTCTTCGCTGCTGGATGCGCCTCTGGATGCCCGGCGAGGAACAACGCAAGGGGTAGGTTGATGTTGTGCAGGAATCGGCTGGTGCGCTTCCCCTCGAAATCGAGCGATTGTTCCCTCTTCACGCTCGTTCGCGGGTATTCCTGCGGCAGCAACTCCCTAAGGTGCGGACATACCGCAAGCCCGCGCTTTATGTTCAAATAGAACTCCTCGTCGTCGGGCAATGATGCGCTCATTTTGGCGTCGGCCTTTCTGCGTTCGAGGACCCTCATCTGGGCTTCTTCCGGGGATACGCCGGGGTACGATCCCGTCAAATTCGCGTGCACGCCGGTTCGTGTCCTTGTTGCTCTGGCGGACACAGCACCCCCACAGCATCCCGCTCGGCTTCCGAGTGCTCCACCCGGGCAGTCAGGTAGCGTATCCGGGCCCCCTCCGACCCATCAAGGCCCCTCTGGGCTTCCTGTAGTGCCCACTCCGCCCGCTGGAGTCTCGTCTCGCCGCTTGCTGCTGCCTGTTCCCACCCAAGGACCCACCTCCCAGAATTTGGACTCAGATTTTTCCGGGGACATACGAGCCCCCCTCGAAGCCGAGATTTCCCCCGTGCCCCCGGGGGTTCACGTGAGTACGCATCAGGCTCCCACCCCATCCAAGGGAAGGCCCCTGGGAGGCGCCAGGAACGACGCGAGCCGGGGACCGGGCGGGGGCCCCAAAGGGGAGACCGGAACGAGGGCCTGAAGCAGGGGCTTTCGCGCCTCTTCAGGTCAGGCTCACTGCCTCACCGAGTTCCGATAACAGGTGCCGCAGCGCTTCTGCCAACGGTTCTCCACCTTGCCTGCCACAGCTCTCACATGGCTGCTGCGTATAGGCGGGATAGAGGCCATGTTGAGGGTGAGGGCTGGAGCGCAGGTGCCGAGGAGGACCGCTGACAGGGGCCGTCCGAGCAGAGAGCCAAGCGGGTGGACAGGCCGCGCAGCCCCTTGAGGTACACGACTGTCCAGGCCGCGCTCCCATGGGGTGCGTGGCTGGGGGCGGGCTCTCTTGGCCCGGGCGGCTTGAGCCTCAACACCACGCGGCCTGGGGGGGCCTCGCGCCGGGGCCAGCCTCGCACCTGCCGTGGGCAGGCCCAGGTGCTCCAGAATCGCGCGCACCCCTGCCGCTTCCTTCACGTACACCAGCACTCGCCGCCTGCCTCCACACCTCACGCAGGCCAACACCTCCACCGCGAAGGTCCTTCGTAGACACCGTCCGGCACCAGCGAGTGGAAGTGCGGAGTCACCTGCAAGGCGGAGCCGAAGAACTGGATGAACGACACGGCCCCGGCCTGCCCACCGCGCAGGCCCTGCCGCCGTGCCCTTCGGCACTGCAGGGCAAACACTGCGCGCAGGAAGACGGTGAGGACGTCCGAGAGCAGTCCCACGTCCTTGAGCAGCACCCACCGGACCCGGTGCGGAAAAGACAGCGTCCACTGCCGGAAGGGCACGTGCGGCAGCACCTGCTCCACCAGGTGCATCGCCGTCACATGCGCCCGCTTCGCACCACAGGAGGGGCACACCCCTCGTCCCTTGCACGAGAAGGCGACGAGCAGTTCGTCCTTGCAACTCTCGCAGCGCACCCGCGCGAAGCCATGCGCCAGCACTCCGCATTCCAGGTACCTGGCGAAGTCCTGCTCCACATACCGGGGCAGGCCGCGCCCTACCTCGCTGGCTTCCGCCAGCAATGTGGCCAGGTTCTCCCGCACCGCCTCATACAGCACCGTCCCCTCCGGCTGCCTTCGCCGGTACGCCCACCCGTGCGTTCCCACCTACCCCTCCCCAGCCACACCTCGCCAGGGCACACGCTACCGTTCGCCTCCCACGGGCCCCCGTGGAGCCCCTGCCTGCTTGTGGCATCGGGGCCTATGAGAGCAAGCTACAGCAGACCCGCGCTGGAGGCGGCAGGTTCGATACCCGCCGCCTCCCCTCCGCGACGCCTTCCTCCCAGAGGGGGTTCAACCGCCGGCAGGGACGTACCGGAGCGGCAGTGCGACGGGCCCGCGCGTCGTGAGCGCGCACTGGTATTGAATGGTCCCCGGCATCCGCTCCACCCGCTGGAAGCGCGCGAGCACCGTCTCCAGGACGATCCGCACCTCCATCCGAGCAAGCATCGCACCCAGACAGAAATGAGCGCCTTGTCCGAACGCGAGGCCGCCCTGGGCGCCCCGGTTCAGGTCGAAGCGATCCGGCTCCGGAAATTTCCGCTCGTCTCGATTGGCGGAGGACATGAGCGGGAACACCATCGAGCCTCGCGGAATGGTCACCCCCGCGAGCGTGACGTCGTCGGCCGCGATCCGGGGAACCCCCGGCGCCACGCCGTCGTAGCGGAGCATCTCCTCGATGAACGACGGAATCAGCGAGGGCTCGGCCCGCAGGCGGGCCATCATCTCGGGATGGTCGGCGAGGAAGAGGAGCGAGTTGCCGAGGAGGTTCGTGGTGGACTCCAGTCCGGCGATCAAGAGAAGGATGAGGAAGTCCTTGAGCTCCACGTCCGTCAACCGCTGTCCCTCCACCTCCGCGCGCAGCAGCTCGCTCACCGTGTCGTCCGAGGGCGCGCGGCGCCGCTCTTCGAGCACCTTCTCCACATACGCGGTCAGCTTCGCGATGGTGCCGCGAATGCGCTCGGCGGCCTCGGGAGACGCGGGGGTGGGAGTGATCGCGACGATGTCATCGGACCACTGCTTGAAATAGGGAAGGAGCTGGTAATCGAGCCCGAGGAGCTCGCTGATGACATACGCGGGCACGGGCAACGCCAGCGTCTGGATGAAGTCAGCCCCGTCCACGAGACCGCTCGCGAGCCGCTCGGCGGTGGCCCGCACACGGGGCTCCAGGCGGGCGAGGGTGGGGGGGCCGAACGCACGCAGCAACAGCGCACGCAGCCGCGTGTGCTGCGGCGGATCCCGGGTAATCATTGAATTGGCCATCGGGTTGTAGCCCACCCAGGCCGGCTGCCACGCCACCGTGAAACCCGACGACGAGAAGAGGGACGGGTTCTTGAGAACGAAGAGCACGTCCTCATAGCGGGACACCGCCCACATGCCATGCGGCTCGACCTGACACACCGGGCTCAGGCGCCGCAGCTCCGCGTAATAGGGATAGGGATTCGCGAGAACTTCGGGTGACATCAAATTGATGGGAGTCATGGTGTCTCCTTGGGATGGACCCCAGAAGGGTGTCCGGCGTCACCGCCGTGCGCGTTCGCCGGACCGCAGCGCGTAGACGCGGACATAGTCGAACTCGGCGGTGAAGTCGCCGGAGACGGTGTCAAAGGACTCGAAACGAGGGCCGGAGACGGTGTCCGGAGACGGTGTCAAAGGACTCGAAACGAGGGGGGCGAGGGAGAACGAGACCTGACGTGGACGGGTGAACCCACTGGTCTCCGAGTCTTTCCGAGGAGTTGCGGTTGGCCCGAGGGGTGCAAAGTCCTCGCGATTGTAAGGAGGGGAAGGGGATGGGCTGGCCGCTGAGAATGTTCCAGGAGGAGGGCTACTACTTCGTGACGTCCCGGTGTTTCCAGGGACGGCTGCTGCTGCGACCCAGCGCGGAGGTGAACGAGGTGGTGGGAGGCGTGCTGGCAAAAGCCGTCCAGCACAGCGCCGGCAACGTCCGGCTGCATGCCTTCACCTTCGCCTCCAACCATTTCCACCTGCTGGTGTGGGCCCGAGGCGCGGCGCTCGCCGGCTTCATGCAATACCTGCGAGCCAACCTCTCCAAGAAGGTGGGGCGGTGGGTGGACTGGAGTGGAGGCTTCTGGGAGAGACGCTACTCAGCGGAGCCGGTGCTGGACGACGCGGCGCTGGTGGGGAGGTTGCGCTACGTGCTGGCCCATGGAGTGAAGGAGGGCCTGGTGGAGAAGAGTGCCGAGTGGCCGGGACTCACGTGTCTGGCGCAGTTGCTGGGGCCGGCGAGGCGAGTGTTCCAGTGGTTCAACTGGACGAAGCGCTGGAGCAAGAGTGGGAGCGAGGACAGGGGCGCGGGGGAGGGGCGATTCGCCGAGGAAATCGCCGAGCCGGTGGAGTTGGAGGTGGCGCCGCTGCCGTGCTGGGAAGGGTTGGGGGAGGAGGAGAGGCAGAGAGCGGTGCGGGGACTGGTGGAGGGGGTGGAAGCGGAGGCTCGTGCACGGAACACGCCTGTGTTGGGGGCGCGAGCTGTGAGGGCACAGCACCCGCATACCCGGCCCGAGCACCTCGAGCGCAGCCCGCGGCCGTTGGGGCATGCATCGACGCGCCAGGCGTTGACGGAATTGCGTGAGCGGTACCGGGCCTTCGTCGCGGCGTTCCGAGAGGCGGCGGCTCGGTGGATGCGAGGGGATTTCTCGGCCAGCTTTCCGCTCTTCTCTTTTCCGCCGCGTGTCGTGCCAGCTCGACTCACTCGATTTCTCTGACACCCTTTCTGGAAATAGATAGAGTGCATCGCATCATGCACTTGCTCGCCGTGTTGCTCGCCGCAGCCGTCCTCCAGGCTGCGCCTGGGGACAAACTCTTCGTCCAGGCTTCTGCTCTCAACTTGCGCGCGAAACCCAATGCCCGCGCTACCATTCTGAGGCAGGTGCCCATCAGGACGATGTGCTCGGTCGTCTCATTGGGTCCGGAGGGGTGGGTGGAACTCGAGTGTTTCCGGTCGCGAGGCTTCGGGAAGCTCGAGCTGCTCGACACCACGGCGCCGACGGCTGGGCGGTTGCTCGAGGCGAGCAAGGCGCCGGGCCTTCCGCTCTCCGAGTCGCTGAACCTGCTACAACGTGCTGTCACACTCGGAAACGGAACAGAAGAGGTGCGGAGGGCGTTTCGCGACCAGTTCTGGAATGCGGAGTTCGACCGGCTCGTGCGCGCACGTGAAGCGAATGACATCATGAAGTCCGCCCAGGTCGTGAGTTGGCCTGAGGACTGTGGGCGCCCGGACTGGTGCGTCAAAGCGGCGCTCCGGTCCCCGTTCGACGGCATCTGGAATGAGGTCCGTGTACAAGGAAGTGATGTGCTGCACGCGCGTCTCTTCGAGGATGGGCTTCTCTGGTTGCGCTCGGGGAGGCTCGACACCGACAACCGCACCGTGACCATACAACTGGAATCCCTGACCGTGCCGGACGGTGAAGTGCTGTTGGCACTCGGAGCGGCGGGAAGAATGAGGGATGCGTGTCGCGCTCCCATTGACGGGGTCGACGGAACGCTCTGCGGGTACAGTGACAACGATTATACCAACGGCATGTCATGCCCGGCTCAAGCCAGTGTGTGCATGCAGCCCGCGGTGGGCCGCTGCGATGAATGCAAGACCGCCTGTGCGAGCCCCTGCGGCGATTGTCGGCTCAAGTGTGGAACGCAGAATCGTGAGGAGTGTGTGAGGGGCTGTCTGGAAGCCACGCGCTCATGCGAAAAGCTATGTCAGGACAAACTCGATGACGCATACACATCCTGCAGCGCCAAAGAGGAGGTTTGCAGCAACGCACTGTCAGAGAAGATGAACCGTACGTGTGGTGCGGCCTGCACGCAGGTGGACGAGTGCGTCTCCTCACGCTTCAAGCAAAACCCTGGCGTCCCGCGCGGCATGTGGGACAAGCAGGGAAGTCAGATCATCATGAGCTGCGCCGCCCAATTGTCCAAGAGTTGCCAGCACTGGTGCCTCGATAAGTACCAGGAACACTGAGCAGGCGACCGGTCGCCGAGGACGGGGGTCCGAGGACGGGTGTCCGAGGACGGGTGTCCGAGGACGGGTGTCAGACGATTCGTAGGGACAACGAGTTCTTTAAAACACCCTCCCGGGCGTGTCGTGCCGGCTCGCCTCGCTCGAAGTCTCTGACACCCTTTCCGGCTCGACTCACTTGAATTCTCTGACACCCTTTCTGCCAAAGGAGGCGCTCTCCGCGTAGGCGGCCATCACCTCCTCGGCCGTCCAGTGGCGCGAAATCCAGATGGAGAGGGCGAGCCCGTGAAAGTGCCAGTTCAGCATGGGGGCTCGCTCGTGCGGAATCCCTGCTGGCGCAACCCGGGGGACGGGCGAACCGGGTTCAACCCGGACCGAGGTGGAAGCGATAGATGCGGTAGGGTTTGCCCGCCCGGAGCCGCTCGGGCTCCGGCGGGCGCAGCAGCGGATCGATGTACGAGGGGATGCCGCTGTCCGTGAAGAGCACGTCGCCATTGGCGGCGAGATGGACCCCATCCGCCCAGACGACCTGCCCCAGCCGCACGAGCGTCTCGAGGTGGCCCGCGGTGTCGACCCGGGCCACCCCGCCGTTCTCGACGTCCGTGATGAGAATGCTCCCGTCGGGCGCCACCTCGATTCCATCGCTCAACGGCTTCGGGCCCACCTTCTCCACGCCGCGGGCGAGCTCGCCAGGGGACAGACGGGCGTCGAGCAGGTGCGCCGTGCGCACCCGGTACAACGTGTCATGGCTCATCGTCGCGAAGTAGAGCCAGTCGCCGTCCGCGCTCAGCGCGAGGCCATCCACGCCCACCTGGAACGAGAGCAACCCGAAGCCGATGCGATAGGGCCCCGAATGCGTGCGGATGACCCAGTCCTGCGGCTGGGTCGATGGATCTCCAGCCAGCACCTCGCGTGCCGACCACGTCTCCACGTCGACCACCAGGAGCGATGCGGGGGTGAACCGGAAGGCGCCGGTGTCGGCGAGGAACAGCGTCCTGCCATCCGGCGAGACGCGGAGATCCTGTGCGAAACGGCCCACCCCCGGTGGCAGCTCGCGATCGAGCACCTTCCGGTTCGACGCGAGGTCGTACGCGATGATGCGCGTCTTCTCCCGCTCCAGCGTGGCTGGCGACGTGAGCCAGAGGTGGTTGCGCGTGTCGACCGTCATGCCGAACACGAAGCGGAGGTCCTGCTGCGATGCCGCGTCCGGAAAGGGCCGGGGCTCGCCGCCGACGAGCTCGAACAGGTACGCGTCCGTGAAGCGATGGGATTGGGAGAACGGGTGCGTGTTGAAGAAGATCCGGCCATCCCGCGAGCCCGTCACGTTGCCCGGGGGCAGCTCCAGCTCCACCAGCACCCGCACGTCCTGCTCCGCCACGAGCGGCTTCGTGCTCACGTCCGGATAGGGCTGTCCGAGGCCATGGCGGAGCTTGACGAAGGCCAGCGCGAGCAGGACGGCGGTGACGAGGACCAGGGCGGCCCGGCCAAGGAAGCGGTACGGGTTTCGGCGTTCGCGTTTCATGGGGCACTACCCTACGCGCGAAGCTGCTCACGCGTTCATCGATGGATATGATGTGGACATGAATGAGATCGATGGTTCGAAGATCGATCTGAACCTGCTCTCCGTGCTCCACGCGCTGCTCTCCGAAGGGAGCGTGACACGCGCGGCCCGCCGTCTCGGTGTCGGCCAGCCCGCCACGAGCCACGCGCTCGGCCGTCTGCGCGAGCTGTTCGCGGATCCGCTGTTCGTTCGAGCGGGCCGGCAGCTCGTGCCCACGCCGCGCGCCGAGGCCCTGCGAGAGCCTCTGGCGCGGCTGCTCTCGGAGGCGTCGAGGCTGGTGCGGCACGAGACGCTCTTCGAGCCGCTGCACACCTCCCGGTCCTTCTTGCTCGTGTGTCCCGACCTGCTCGCCCCGGTGGTGCCGAGGCTCGTCATGAAGCTCGGCGCCGAGGCCCCGAAGGCGCGGTTGGAGGTGGTGCTCCCGCGCCCCGATGACGCGCGCGCTCTCGAGGAGGGCCGCGTGGACCTGGTGCTCGTGCCGACCCCTCGCGAGGGGCCGGGGCTCGTTCAACGTGGGCTCGGAGCGGTGCGGTTCGTCGTGGTGGCGCGCAGGGGCCATCCGCTCGCCCGAGCGCGCAAGCTCACCCGCGCGGGCTGGGCCTCGCACCCGCACGTCCTCGTCCGCACCGGGCACGGGGGCACCCACCTCGTCGGCACCGAGCTGGAGCGTGCGCGGTTCCAGCGGAGGATTGGACTCGTCGTTCCCACGTTCCTGTCCGCGCTGGTGGCCGTCGCCGAGACCGACCTCTTCTTCACGGCGCCGCGAGAGCTCGTCTCGCCCCTCGTGGAGCGCTTCGGGTTGACGCTCCTCGACGTCCCCATCCCCCTGGCGGCCGTGCCCGTCTCCGCGGTGTGGCACGAGCGCTTCCACACCGAGCCCGCGGCGAGGTTCTTTCGTGAGCTCGTGCTCGGGGAGCTCACGGCCGTCCTACGAGGCCGATGACGGGGGCGCGGCGAAGGCAAGCCGGAACGGTGTCAAAGGACTCGTTCCGACATCTCGCCCCTGACGAATCGTCTGACTCTGACACCGCTGCGCGGCGAGGCGAGGGTTCCCTCTTTTCCGCCGCGTGTCGTGCCGGGGCGCGTCACTCGAATTCTCTGACACCCTTTCCGCTCCAGGCGCGGTAGTGCTCGAGCAGCGCCTTCCTCACCTGGGGCGGTGGAGGCTCCTCGGGCAGCTTCCCGAGCGTGGCGATGGTCACCCGCATCTGCCGCACATACCGGCGGCAGTGCGGGCACACCGCCAGGTGACACCGGAACGCCACCCGCTGCCTCCACTCCATCTGTCCCTCGAGATACCGGGTGACCAACTCCGTGACTTGCTGGCACGTCAGCATGGGCCTCACCTCGCTTCCCCGAAGCGTTCCTCCAGCGCCCGGCGCAGCTTCGCCCGGCCCCGGTGGAGCAGCACCCGCTGGTTGGACTCGCTGAGCTGGAGAAGCTCACGGACCTCCTCCGCCTCCAGCCCCTCCACGTCTCGCAGCGTCACCACCGCACGCTGGTTGGCTGGCAACCGCGCCAGGACCTCCTCGATACACTCCATCGCCTCGCCTCGCAGCACCAGGGCCTCCGGGCTCTCCACTCCCCAGGGTGAAGGTGGTACCGCCCACATCCCCGCGGCAGTGAAGCGCCCGGGTTCCTCCACCGGCGCTTCCTCGGCGGGCCCCAGCGCCGAGAAGGGCAGGCTCCGCCCCTCCTTCGCCGCCCGGCTGCGCGCCCGGTTCAGCAGGATGTGGAACATCCAGGTCTTCAACGAGCAGCGCCCCTCGAAGCCCGCCAGGCCGTCGAGGATCGCCAGCCAGGTGTCCTGGACGGTCTCCTCGGCCACCGAGCGGCTGCCCACCAGGGGGAGGGCCAGGCGCAGGAGCCGGAAGTGGTACGTGTCCACCAGCCTCGCAAAAGCCGCCTCGTCCCTCCTCAACAGGCGTTGAACGAGCTCCTGGTCACTGTCACTCCCGAGCCACGCTGTCTCTCCAAGCGTGCGCATCTCCGACCCCCCGGTCCATGCGCTTCTGGTTCACGAGATGGCCTCGCTCTTCCTCGGGCTGTAACGCGTGGCCTCGAACGAAGACATCTCCTTCAGAAGGTACGAGGCGCTGTCCCGGTCCGCAGGCAATACAGCCCGCTCCGAGGACGGCGAACGCAGGGAGTCCCTATGAGCAAGCAGACAATGAGAGGCGCCCGGATGCTCCTGGTCGCGGTGAGCGCGCTGGGGGTGAGCACGCCCGTCTGGGCACGGCAGGACACGGCGATGAAGCACGGGGAGATGTCCCAGCACGGGGAGATGTCCCAGCACGAGGAGGGCCCCACGCGGCTGCGCTCCGGGCTCTTCAAGGGACTGGCGCATGAGACGTCCGGCTCGGCCAGCGTGTACCAGCTTCCGGATGGACGGAGAGTGCTCCGCCTGGAGGAGCTCCACACGTCCAACGGGCCCGACCTGCACGTCTACCTGGTGGAAGGGGATGACGCCTCGGACGATGCGGCCATCCAGGCGGGCCGCTTCGTGTCGCTGGGGGCACTCAAGGGGAACATCGGCAACCAGAATTACGAGCTCCCCGCGAACCTCGACCTCGACCGGTACCGCTCGGTGAGCATCTGGTGCAAGCGCTTCGGGGTGAACTTCGCCGCGGCTCCACTGTCGGCCCGCTCCGGTGAGGCGTCATGAAGAGATGGCTCTGGTGGCTCCTGGCCATCGTGGCGCTGGTCAGCCTCTGGTTCCTCTTCCGGCCAGAGCGCCTCGTGATCGACGAGAAGGTGGACGAGCCGCTCTCATTCGAGCTTCGGGCAGCCCCTCGGCGAGCAGGCTGACCCTCACATTCCACACTCAGCCTCTCTTCCTGAACAGAACATCACAGCAAGGAGAGGCTGAACGTGGATGTCGCAATCTATTGGAGTGACGTCGTCGACGACTTGAATGCCCGTGATCACTCCGGGACTCCCATCCTGGCGGATCAGGCGGGGCCGACTCGGACCGCAC
>NZ_DBNGVP010000130.1:0-49275 GCF_057119385.1 Archangium sp.
TCCAGCGGCGGGCACGCCACGCGCGCGTAGTCCTCCAGGTCCGTCAGCCACACGGTGGCGCCCAGGCGGTGGCCGCCGCCCCGGGGCTCCAGCACGTGCAGCTCGGGCAGGGCCTCCAGCGACACCAACAGCGGCGGCTCCGCGTAGCGCTTCGTCACCTCCAGCGACAGGTCCGTCCCGCCCATGACGAAGCGCGCGTCGGGGTGCGTGTCCAGCACGTCCCAGAGGGCGTCCAGGGAGCCGGGAGTGAAGAAGCGCTGGGCCCCGGCCTCGTAGGCCAGCGCCATGGGCTCGGGCCGCGTCTCCGCGAGCGCCCGGGCGAAGCGGTCCTGGGGGCGCAGGCCGGCCACCTGGTTGGCCGCCTCGCGGATGGGCCGGTAGCCGGTGCAGCGGCAGAGGTTGCCGCACATCTGCGCGTCCAGCTTCCAGGGCTCGTCCATGTCCCGGCGGTGGCAGGCCTCCAGCATGGCCATGGCGATGCCCGGGGTGCAGTAGCCGCACTGGGAGCCCAGCTCGCGCGCCAGCGTCTCCTGCACCACGTGGTACTGGCCGCCCTCCTTGAGGGCCTCCACCGTGTACACCCGCTTGCCCTGCACCATGGGCAGCAGCACCAGGCACGCGTTCACCGCGCGCAGGGCGGGCGCGCCCTGGCTGTCGTGCTCCAGCACGGCGACGGTGCAGGCCCCGCAGTCGCCCTCGGCGCAACCTTCCTTGGTGCCGGTCAGGTGCACCCGGTCCCGCAGGTAGCGCAGCAGCGTGGTGGTGGGAGAGAGCCCCGTCTCCTCGACGGGCTTGTCATTCAGGAAGAAGCGCAGGCGTTCCATGGGCCTCCTCCGGTCCCCTCCAGTGAGGAAGGGCCGGGGGGCCAGACTACTACGGCTCGCGCCCGCGGGAACCCCGGCCTGCAAGTGGCCGGGAGTGCCACGGGGCGGACATTTCACCCGCGGAGCACCATCAGGGCCACCAGGGTGACGAGGAAGTACGGCACCAGGCCTCCGGCGCCCGCGTAGTCCTTGGCCATGCGCTGGCCGAAGAAGAGGGCCACGAAGGACAGCCCCGAGAGGGCCGCGCCCCACATGGCCACCCGGGTGCCCCCGGAGAGCACCAGCACCCCCAGCCCGGCGGCGCTCACGGCCCCCGCGGCGAGCTCCAGCAGGGTGAGGGTGGCCAGCATGGGCGGCACCACCCCGCGCAGGGGGCTCTTGGCGAAGTGTCCGGTGAGCCACCCCAGGTTGCCCTTCCAGTCGATGACCTTGTCCAGTCCGGACTGGAGGAAGGTGATGGCGAGGAAGAGGGCGCACAGCGCCTGGACGAGCCAGAGGGGGAAGAGGTTCGAGTCGAGAGCCGGCATGGGCGGGCACTCTACCCGGCCTGCCTGCTTCCCCAAGAGCCGAGCGGCCTCCACCCGCGGACAACCGGCCGTCCCCCACCCCTACCGCCCACCGGGGAGCACCCCCATCGTCCGGCCATGGCCACTGAACAAGGCGCCCGGAGGGTCCTCATCGGGCTCATCGCGCTGTCCATCGCCCTGGTGTTGTGGGTCTTCTCCCCCTTCTTCGAGGCCTTCTTCCTGGCCGCGGTGCTCGCGGGAGCCCTCTACGGCCTGCACCGGTGGCTGACGCGGCATGTGCGCGGCAAGAGCGGGCTGTCCGCCGGCCTCATCTGCGTGGGCGTCATCCTGGCGGTGCTCGCGCCCCTGGCCAGCCTCACGGCCTTCCTGGTCTCGGAAATCTCCAAGGGGGTGGCCTTCATCACCGACATCGTGGAGAAGCGGGGGCTGGAGGGACTGGTGGCCTACGTCCCCGGCCCCTTCAAGGACCACGCCTCGCGGCTGCTGGACACCTTCCAGTCGCGGAGCGCCGGGCTGTGGCAGACCCTGCAGGAGCAGCTCACCACCCGGGGCACCAGCGCGGCCCAGACGGTGGGCGGAGTGGTGGCGACCACCGGTACGGTGGTCTTCCAGACGGTGATGATGCTCATCGCCTTCTACTTCCTGCTGGTGCAGGGCAGGCAGCTCGTCGCGTGGCTGGAGAGCGTGTCGCCGCTCAAGCGCGGGCAGACGACGGAGCTGCTGATGGAGTTCCGCAACGTCACCAAGTCCGTGCTGGTGTCCACCCTCCTCACCGCGGGAGTGCAGGCGCTGGCGGCCCTGGTGGGCTACCTCATCACGGGCGTGCCGGTCCCCATCTTCTTCGCGGCGGTGACGTTCTTCTTCGCCCTCATCCCGGCCGTGGGCGCCGCCGTGGTGTGTGTGGCCGCCGCCCTGCTGCTGCTCGCCACCGGCCACCCCATCGCCGCCATCGTGCTGGCCGCCTGGGGCATCATCGTGGTGGGGCTCTCCGACAACGTCGTCAAGCCGCTGCTGGCCAGGCGCGGCATGCACATGCACGGCGCCATCGTCTTCTTCTCGCTGCTCGGCGGCCTGGCCGTCTTCGGCGCCATCGGCCTGCTGCTGGGGCCCGTCATCGTGGCCTTCTTCCTCGCCGTGCTGCGCATCTACGAGCGCGACTACGGCCGGCCCTCTCCCCGCCCCGGAGACCCGGCCACGCCCCCGCGCAACCAGCCCACCGTGGCCGAGGGCGAGGAGTTCGAGCCCGCCGGGCTCCACTCGGATGAGCACCTGCTGGACAGCCCCCACCACTGACGGGACTCCCGGGGGCCGCGGCGCACCCGGGAGCCCGCTGCGTACCGCGGAGGGCTACGGCTGGACGCCGGCCCCCGTCACCAGCAGCGAGTAGCTGCTCGTCGCGCCCGCGTACCCCACCACCTTCACGTAGTACGTGCCGGCGGCGAGCGCCTCGTAGGTGCCCACCTCCGGGTTGCTCGTGGTGTAGCCGCGCGCCTCGAAGAAGTTCAGGTCGGACGCGGTGTACAGGTACCAGTCCAGGTCCGCGCTGCCCGGCATGGTCAGCTTCACCGTGACGGTGCCCGGCGTGGTCACCGTGAACTTGAACCAGTCCACGTCCGTGCTGGTGGCGAGGCTCCCGCTCACGGCGGTGTTCGCGCCCACCCGGCCGCTGGCGGTCGCCGCGGTGTCGTTGGACTCGGTCTCCGCGGTGATGGCGGTCGTGGGCCCCGGGGTGGTCGAGACGGTGACGGTGAAGGCCGCGTCGCTGGTGTCGAGGACGGTGGCGTTGGCCGCGTCACTCACCCGCACCTTCGCCGCCGTGGCCGCCGTGTTCGGCACCACCCAGCTGTAGCTGCCCGCCGAGGCCGGCGTGCTCGCGGAGATGAGGTTCCACGTGCTCCCGTCCAGCGTGTACTCGAGCTTCACGTTGCTCACGCCGCTCGCCGTCCAGGTGATGCTCTGGCTGCTGCCCCCCACCCAGCTCTCCCCGCCGTTGGGCGCGCCCACCGTCACGCTCGACACGGGCGTCGTCCCATCATCCCCCGGCAGGAGGAAGTCCTTGATGATGGCCATGTGCTGCATGTTGGTGGAGCCGCTGTCCCCCGACAGCGCCGGAGAGATCTCCGAGAGGGGCGAGTACACGCGCGTGTCCACCACCAGGCCCGCGCTGAAGGTGCTGGAGCCGATGACGGTGGCCGTCTGGTAGGCGCGCAGATCCGAGTCCACCAGCACGTGGTCGTACGGCTTGGTGCGGCCCGCGTTGGTGTTGACGTTGCCGTTCTTGTCCGCCGGGTACGGGCCGCTGGTGGTCACCACCTGGCTGAAGGCGGTGAAGCAGGGCTCGGTGCGGGTGTCGGTATTGAGGTCACCGCCGATGGCCAGATAGTCCCCGGTGGGGATGTTGGCCTTGATGTAGTTGACCAGGTTGGTGGCCTCGGTGTTGCGCACGCCGCTGCCCGAGGTGAGCAGGTGCACGCTCACCACCCAGAGATCCTTGGGGCCGGGGATGTCGATGCGCGCCCACGCGAAGTCGCGGTTGGACACCTGCGTGTCCGTCCACTCGCCCGCGGCGAGGATGGGGTAGCGGCTGATGACGCCGTTGGGGATCTGCGCCCCCGTCTCCCGGTAGTAGTAGAAGTTCGTGCCGAACGCGGTGTCCACGAAGCTCCGGATGCTCCCGGAGGTGTAGTTGAACTCCTGGATCATCACCACGTCCGGCCTGGTGCCCTGGAAGATGCGGATGCCGTGGCCGGGGTCGTAGCTCTGGGCGTTGCCACTGGTGATGTTGGCGGCCATCAGGCGCAGGCGGAACTCCCCGAGCGGGGCCGCTCCGGTGGACATCTCCTCGTTCGCGGACTCCTCCCGCGGGTCCACGGCGGCGCCCTCACCGCACGCGGCGAGGACCAGGGTGAGCAGTGGAACCAGAAGCCAGGGGCCCAGGCCCGAGCGCTTCGAGGAGGGGGTCAGCTGTCGCATGGAAAACACTTCCTGCCCGCGAGACACGGGCGCTGGGGAAGACCGCGGCCCCATCATCGCAGTCTCACGGTGAAATTCCAGTGGTGGACGCTGCGAGGGCGGACAGCGCGACAAAGAGGTAGCGAAGCCCCTTGCCCACTGTGACGAAGCCGACGAAGGGCGCCCAGCGCACGCCCACGAGGCCGGCGGCGAGCACGAAGACGTCCCCCACCACGGGCACCCAGGCGAGGGCGAGCACCGGGGCGCCCCAGGTGGCCAGCCGCTCCTGGGCCCGGGCCAGACGGGGGCCCTCGCGCTCCCGGCGGCGCTGCACCCAGCGGCCCACCGGGCCCCCCCCTCCGCGCGCCACCCAGCGGCCCAGGACATAGAGGGTGAGGGCGCCGAGCACATTGCCCACGGTGGCCACGGCCACGGCGGGCACCGGGGGCACCCCGCCATAGACGAGCGCGGCCAGCACCGCCTCGGAGGGCGCGGGCAGCACCGAGCCGGCCACCATCGCCACGAGGAAGAGCCCCGGCAGTCCCCAATCGGCCAGCGTGGACGCATCCGGCATCGTGGCGCCTACTTTAGGACGTCGGACTCCCGGGAGGGATGGATGCCTGCCTGCCCGTTCCTACCTTCCGGCCCATCCCCCCAACTCCGGAGTCCCGATGAAGAACGTCCGACTGGCAGGTCTCGCCCTGGGCCTCGCGCTCGGCGCCACCGCATGGGCCGCGTCGCCCGGGAGCGGACCGGTGTGCGAGGCCTCCCCCGCGTCACAAGGCAGCCAGAAGGTGGGCGAGGAGGTGGTGCTCCGCCTCGAGTCGCCGCACCCGTACGCGGCGGTGGAGCGGCCCGCGGCCACCGGGGCCCTCCACACCGGCACGCTCACCCACCCCGGGGCTTCGTACATCGCCCCGCACTTCGCCACGCTCGAGCTCGCGGAGGGGGACTACGTCCTCGTCCGTGCACCGGATGGCTCGCGCTCCTGGCGCTACGACGCCACGCACCCGGGCGCACGCGATGGCTTCTGGGGCATCCCCATTCCCGGAGACACCGCCATCATCGAGCTGCACGGCGCCGGGGTGGAGCGCCGGGGCGTGCTCAACCCGTACGGCTACCGCATCGACAAGTACGCGCGCGGCTACACCGCACGGGAGCTGGGGACGAACGGCCTGCAGGCCGAGGCCCTGTGCGGCGCGGACGACTCCGGTTGGGCGCGGTGCTACGAGAGCAGCGAGCCGCAGCTCTACAACCACGGCCGGGCGGTGGCGCGCCTGCTCATCAACGGCTCCAGCGCCTGCACCGGGTGGCTCGTGGGCAACCAGGGCCACCTGCTGACGAACAACCACTGCATCGCCTCGGACACGGACGCGCGCAACACCACCTACGAGTTCATGGCCGAGGGGGCCACCTGCGCCACCAGCTGTAGCTCCTGGGGCGCGTGCCCGGGCACGGTGGTGGCCACCGGCGCCACGCTGGTGAAGACGGACGCCCCGCGCGACTACACGCTGGTGCAGCTGCCCACCAACCCCACCAGCACCTACGGCTTCCTCCAGCTGCGCGCCACCGGCGCGGTGGTGGACGAGCGCATCTACGTTCCCCAACACCCGGCGGCGTACGGCAAGAAGATCGCCGTCACCTCCAGCGCCACGGCCGACGCCTCCGGCTACGCCGAGGTGTACAGCCTCACCGAGCCGGCCTGCCAGAGCGGGGGCCCCAACGACGTGGGGTACTACGCGGACACGCAGGGAGGCTCCTCGGGCTCGCCGGTGATTGGCTACGCGGACCACCAGGTGGTGTCGCTGCACCACTGCGCCAACTGCCCCAACCGCGGCGTGCCCATCCAGGAGATCATCACCCACCTGGGCAGCAGCCTGCCGGCGTGCGCCCTCCGCGGCGCCACGTGCCCGGACCCGTGGGGCGCCAACAGCGAGCCCCCGCCGCCTCCGCCGCCCGTCCAGTCCTTCACCTACAGCGCCACCAACACCCACAGCGCCCAGCAGAACACGGTGAACAAGAGCCTCACCTTCAACGCGGGGGACGTGGTGGAGGTGGGCACCTGCAGCCTCACGGGCGCCACCGCCACGGGGGACACATACCTGCGCCTGTACGATGGCGCGGGCGCGCAGGCGGCTTCCAATGACGACGCCTGTGGCGGCCGCTCGTCGTACTTCAAGTACACCGTGCCCGCGGGCAAGGGCGGTACCTACGAGGTCCGCGCCGGCTGCTACTCCAGCGGCGGCTGCGGCGGCACCGTGGTGTGGAAGATCACCGCCGGCACCCCGCCGCCCGGCCCCCTCACCGGCTCGTTCACCTACACCGCCAGCAGCACCAACAACGCCACCCGCAACACCACCACCCGCGACGTGACGGCGGCCGCGGGACAGATCCTCACCTTCGGCACCTGCACCCTTGCGGGCGCATCCGGCAGCGGCGACACGTACCTGCGGCTCTACACCTCCACCGGCGCCCTGGTGGCCGCCAACGACAACGCGTGCGGCTCGCTCTCGCACCTGAGCTACACCGTCCCCGCGGACGGCACGTACCAGCTCCGCGCGGGCTGCGCCGGCAATCGCGGCTGCTCCGGCACGGTGGTCTACACCCTCCAGTAGACCCGGGTGCCTGCCTCCTCTCCTGTCAGGTACAGGAGAGTCGCGGCCGGTGGCCCATCACAACCGAGGCGCCATCCCTCATCCTCAAGGGGCGCCTTCACTTCATGGCGCGACAGCCACCCACCCGAGCGGGTGGGCACGGGGGGAGGTATGAGCGTGAGATCGACCCAGGGCCCCTGGAGCGGGCCACAAGGCCGCCCGGCCGGACTCCTGGTGAGCGTCCTGTTCGCGGTGCTGCTGGGCGGCTGCCCCAAGCCCCACATCCACCGGTTCACCACGTCGCCTCCGGTGGCCTGCCCCGGTGACGAGGTCACCCTGCGCTGGGAGACGAACGGGCCCGTCCGCCTCGAGTCCAACCCCGCGGTGGCGAAGCTCGGCAGCAAGGACGACTCGGGCCAGCAGACGGTCACCGTCAGCGGGCCCACCACCTTCCGCCTGCAGGTCTCCCGCGTCTTCGGGTTGAAGAAGGAGATGACGGAGAGCGAGGTGCTCTCCCCTCCGAAGGACCTCAAGTACGGCATCGTCGACGCCGAGGGCCAGGGCCGCTTCACCTGCTCGACGCAGACAGGAGCCCTGGAGTCCACATTCCAGCTGGACGGCAAGGACATCTCGCCCAACGTGCGCATCGGGCGGGTGACGAACATGAACGCGCGCACGCTGGTCATCCTCAAGGGCGAGGCGTCCGAGACGGTGGCCGAAGGCGCGAACGCGCCAGGCTTCGAAGGACAGCCGGCCCAGGGCCTCTGGCGGCTGCGCGTCCCGCTCGACGAGGGCGAGAGCTGCGAGGACGCGCTCGAGTCGGTGGATGGCCGGCTGCTCATCAAACTCCAGCTCTCCTGCCCGAGGTGACACCATGGCCGCGCTCCATCAAATCCAGACGATCGTCATCCTGATGCTGGAGAACAGGTCGTTCGATCACATGCTCGGGCACCTGTCGCTGGAGAACCCGCAGTCGGACGTGGACGGGCTGCGCAACCCCGACACCAACGCGCGCTACGCCAACGTCTTCCAGAACCGCGTCTACCGGCCCTTCCGCATCACCGACGAGGCCTCGGTCATCCGGGATCCACCGCACAGCCGGCACCTGGTGGACGTGCAGATGGCCCGGAGCCCCAGCGGCAAGAAGTTCCGCATGTCGGGCTTCGTGGATTCCTACTTCCAATACACCCAGCACCAGGCCGAGCACCCGCCCCCCATGGGGTACTTCGATTCGAACGGCGCCTGGATGACGTCCTTCCTGGCGCGGGAGTACTGCGTGTGCGATCGCTGGTTCACGCCCCTGCCCTCGGACACGCAGCCCAACCGCTGCATGGCCTTCACGGGCACCACGCTCATCGAGGACACGGGCTCCCGGCTGATTCCCCACCGCGAGCACGTCTTCGACTGGCTGAACCAGCACGGCGTCCGGTGGCGCGTCTACCATGACGGGCCGCCCTTCTTCCTGCTGTTCGGGCGCTTCCACGAGCTGGTGGGGATGAAGTACCGCCCCATGAGCGAGCTCGCGCACGACATCCAGCACGAGCCGCCGGACCAGGCGCCGCAGGTCATCTTCCTGGAGCCGCGCTACTTCGACTTCTTCTGGTCGGACGCGCCGCCCAACTGCAACCATCCGCTCGCCCGGGTGGACCATGGCGAGGCGCTGCTGCACCGGGTGTACACGACGCTCACGAGCAACCCGGCGAAGTGGGCCCGGACGCTGTTCATCCACACCTATGACGAGCACGGCGGCTTCTTCGACCACGTGCCGCCGCTGCCCATCGAGCAACCGCCCGCGCCGGGAGCGCTCTTCACGGAGCCCTTCAGGACGACCGGACCCCGGGTGCCCGGGCTGCTCGTGTCCCCCTGGGTGCAGCCGGGCAAGGCCTTCCACGGCAACCTCGACCACACGTCCATCCTGCAGCTGCTCGCCGAGAAGTTCGGCTCGGGCCCCGAGGACTACTCGGCCTCGGTCAGCCACCGCCGGGCCCAGGGCATCCGCAGCCTGTCCGAGGCGCTCGCGGATACACCGGCCCAGCGGCCCGTTCCCCACCGGGCGGCACGGCCCGTTCCGCCCATGCCCGCGATGAAGCGCAAGCCCCTGGCGCCCAACGAGCGCGCCTTCCAGGAGGCGGCCCGCGAGCTGCTCCAGCACGAGGGGCCCATCGCGACCTCGGCCAAATACCCGGACCTGGTCGGAGCACCCCTCGTGCCCTGAAGGGAGCCTCGGCGGCTACTCGAAGCGGAGCGTCGAGCCGCCGCTGAGGTCCTCCTGGAGCACCGTGGGCCGGCCAATGATGCGCACCGCGCCTCCACCGGAGGCCTCCACGCGCAGCGCATTGGAGACCCGGATCTCCGTGGAGCCACCACCGCTGGAGATGAGCGCCGCCTCTTCCACGGAAAAATCGCGCGCCCGAAGCACGCTCCCCCCGGACATCGTGCTCTCCACCCGGGTGGCGCGCCCCTCCACCGTCACGTCCGCCCCACCGCTCACGTCCTGCGAGAACAACCCGGTGTCGAGGCCTCGCACCTTCACAGAACCCCCTCCGCTCGCCTCCAGGGTGAAGGGAGCGCCGATGCTGCCGCTCACGTCCACCCGCAGGGGATTGGAGGAGCGCCAGCTCCCCACGTCCTCCATGCGGAAGTGGACGGAGAGAGTCCCCGTCCCCACCACGTCCGTCCGCATCAGCCGCACCAGGTTGTCGTCCCCCACCACGCGCACCTTCCGGGGCTGGCTGGGGTCCACCACCACCACGGACTCGATGCCGTCCTCCACGTCGAGCGACACGAACTCGGGCACCTGCCGCTCCTCCTGCACCAGAGTGCCGCTGCCCTGCACCTGCGGCCCGAGGCCACAGCCCATCACCGCCACCAGCAACGACATCCCCACCCACAACCCACGAGACACGCTCTTCATCGTCTGACCCCCAGGAGTTCTGACCGGTGACGCCGGCCTCCGCACGCTGAAACACCGTGGCGGTCAGGAGTTGTCACCGGGCCCGGCGAAAAATTCCGCCTTGGCGTGGAACCCGGCGCGCCCCGCGTTGTCCGATGCGCGGTCATTTCCACGGAATGGGCATGAAACGAACGGTACTCGTCCTGATGGGTGTAGCCACGCTCCTGCTCGCGCTCGGCCTCGTCTGGCGCGGCGCGTCGGCGCCGGATGCGGCGTCCGCCCGGGAAGGACACGCCACCACCGGGCGGGACTCGATACAGGGCAAGAGCCTCACGGGACAGAGGGCCGGCCCCCCGGATGGCACCGGACAGCGTGGGCCGGACACGAGCGCCACGATGGACGGCACGACGCCCCCCGTCGCCGAGCCCATGCGAGAGGAGGAAGGCACCCTGCGTGTCGAGGTCCTCTCGCCCACGGGCCCGCGTCAGGGCGCTCGCGTGACGCTGTACCTGCGCGGAGCGCACGAGCCCACCACGGGCCAGCCCGCCTGGCGTCTGGCGGGCACCGGGCTCACGAATGAGGCGGGAGTGGCCGTGCTCCCCGCCCGCGCGGGCAACTACCTCGTCTCGGCCCGCACCGAGGGCCTCGCGCCAGCGAGAGCCGAGGTCACCCGCCCCCGGGGAGAGGCGAGCACGACGGTCCGGCTGACGCTCGACGCGGGCCAGGGCCTCGAGGGCTCCACCGTGGAGCGGACCTCGCGCGACCCGGTGCCGCTCGTGGAGCTCACCCTCACCCCGAGACTCTCCGGAGGCTTCTACTCCCGAGCCTCGGCGCCCGAGGAGGAGCGTCTCTCGGCGGTGAGCGATGCACGCGGGAACTTCCGCTTCGAGGGCCTGACGCGGGGGGACTACCAGCTCGATGCCCGGGCCCCGGGCCACGCTCCCAAGCGGCTGGCGCGCGTGCACGTGCCGTCCTCGGGTGTCTCGGTCGAGCTGGAGGGCTCGGCATTCCTCGAGGGCTTCGTCGAGCGTGCAGATGGCACGCCGGCCATTGGCGCCAGCGTGAGTGCCTTCGGCGCCGACGAGGCCGTGGCGGGCGTGACGGGAGCCGGAGGCGGCTTCTCGCTCGACGTTCCCCCGGGCACCTACCAGCTCTCGGCGCGCCAGGGAGACAAGACGGGCGCGGCCGCTGGCCGGCTCGTGGTGGCGGCGGGAATGACGCTCAGGGACCTGCGCATCCGGCTGGGGTCTCCCACCGCCATCGTGGGCGTGGTGCGGCGCAAGGACTCGGGCCAGCCCGTCGCCGATGCGGCCATCGTCCTCGGCCCACACGGGGACCGCGGCGACATCGCCCAGGCCAGCTCCGGGGCGGATGGGCACTTCGAGGTGAACGGACTCGCTCCGGGTGCGTATGACGTGACGGTGCGGGCCCGGGGATTCAAGACGCTCTCCCGCAGGGGCCTCACCGCGCTGGAGGGACAGCGCTTCGAGCTGCTCGCCGAGCTGGAGGCCAACGGCCGCATCGAGGGCACCGTGGTGGATGGGGAGAAGAAGCCCGTCGCGGGCGTGCAGGTGACTCCCCAGCGCAGGTGGGGCGCGCTGGAGGGAGCCGTCGCGACGGTGACCGATGCCACGGGGGCGTTCGTCCTCGAGGACATGCCACCAGGAGACGTGTACGTGGCCGCGGTACGCGCGGGCAGCGCGGTGAATACCCGCGAGCCCGTCAAGGTCGAGCCCGGCAAGACGGCACGGGTGCGGCTCCAGCTTTCCGATGAGGGCGTGCTCGAGGGGACCGTGCGCATGGCCGGTGGCGGATTGCCGGCGAAGCCGGTCACGGTCTTCGCCCAGCGGGTCGGTGCGCCCCGCTTCGAGGGACTCGAAGCTCCGGCCTCCGCCGATGGCACGTGGTCGATGAAGGTGGGAGCGGGCCGCTACCAGCTCAGCGCGTGGATGACGGACGCCAGCGCCCAGAGCGAGAGCCAGGAGCGGGTCGTCGAGCTGAAGGCGGGCCAGTCACAGCACGTCGAGTTGGAGCTGCACGCGGCGAAGAAGCCCATCGTGGTCACGGTGCTCGAGCCCAACGGAGCGCCCAGCGTGCGCGCCACCGTCATGGGCAGCGAGGCGGGAAGGTCGAACATCCTGGCCGAGCAGCTGAGCGACGAGTCCGGAAGGGCGACGCTGGTGGTGGATGGAGTGGGGAGCGACGCGCTGCACCTGTGGGCGACGAATGGCGGACGGCGGGGGGATCTGCTCTCGGTGCCCTCGACGCGGACGGCGGTCACCCTCCAGTTGGAGCCGGGTGCGCGGCTGACCGGCTCGGTGCGCTCGGCGGGAGGCCGCGCCGTCAACGGCTTCAAGCTGCTGGTGACGGCGCTGAGGACCGAGGATGAGGACTACCTCACGCAGCAACAGCTCGAGTTCACCGGGGACCAGTTCGTCGTGGAGGATGTCTTCGCGTCCCGGCTGGCCATCACCGCCACGCTGCCGGACGGCCGCGCCGGCAAGGCCGAGACGACGGCCACCCCGGGAGGCACGGCCCGGGTCGAGGTGGTCGTGGATGCCGGAGGCAGCCTCACGGGGCGGTTGCTGGACGCGAAGACGGGCATGCCCATCGGCCAGGCCTATGTGGATGTGGACGGGCTCCGCTCACCGACGACGGGCGAGGACGGGCGCTTCCAGGTCGACGACCTCGCCCCCGGGGCGCACCGCGTCACCGCCTGGAGCCGGGGCCACGCGCTCGTGGAGAGAGAGGTGACGATCACCGCCGGGAAGACGAAGGAGTTGGGTGACTGGCGCCTGGGCCCGACGCGGGTGGAGCCCGGGCGGCTGGGGCTCACCTTCGGCATGAGCGGCAACGACGTCACCATCAGCTGGATCGCCGAGGGCGCGGAGACGGGGGAGCTGCGGGTGGGAGACGTGGTGAAGGCGATTGACGGCGCCACGGTGCTCGACCCCGGCGAGGCCCGCCAGCGCGAGCTGGGAGCCCCTGGGAGCCCGTGCACACTCACGCTCCGCCGGGACGGCCGGACGCAGACCCTCACGCTCACCCGGGCGAAGTGAACGGGTACGCGGGAGAGCGAATAAGGCACCGTCTGCACTTACGGCGACTCGGACCTGGGAGGGCCCAGTTCCTCCGGTAGAGGATTGCGGAGGAACTTCAATCCCTTCGGCAACTGAACGACCAGGAAACCCTGTCCAGCGATTCTGACACGTTCACCGTCGATTGCCTTTCCACTGGCAAGCCATGCATCCGCTTCGTCCCTCGTCGCGAACGTATGGGCGACCTTGACCTGAAACGAGGGGTCGAAGAACTCCGCATAGTACCGTCGGAAATCATCGACCTTCTTGAGGTGGCGGACGTACAGCAACGAGATGGCCGCGATCCGCAGCGCCTCTTCCTCCGTTGAGCCCGCCGGACAGGCCTTGCCCGCTGAGTCCACGGCCTGAATGACCGCATCCAGATTGAAATCCGTAACGTTTGCCATTGATGTTCCAACCTTTCGCGAACTCAGAGGGCAAGAGGAACCAGAAGAAGCATGCCGGGTCCACCCATGGCGATGACAAAAGAAACGCCGCCAGCGACAACGACGGTTCCAATCACGAGTTCCGTCTTGTGGCTTCGAAGCCAGGAGAGCGCGGTAGCCACATCCAGGAAGTGGAGTTCCTTCTTCTTTCTCTCCTCCTCCCACTGCTCCTGCTCCTTGACGCACTCCATGTACTCCTCGAGGCACTTCTCCGAACAAGCCTCGTTGTGTTTTCCAGAGCCCCTCTTGATGCTCGTCTGAGGCGGTGGTGAGTTCCAGCACCTATCGAAGCACTCGATTTGCTCCGCATCACAATCATGCCCACCAGAGCCGCCAGTTCCGCTCATCTCCTCGGAGATGACGTAGGTTTCAGTCTCTCGAGGATGTAGCTGTGTATGGGCACACCCGGTGCTGACCACCCCCATGACCATCGTCAGGGCAATCCAGTGCATCGTGTGACCAGAACTGCGGATTCTCATGGAGTCGAGCGTCGTCGGTTCGCCGGTGAGCATGAAGTAGCCACGCTCTCTGCCATGGCTCCTCCTCGGAGCCAAGCATCAAAGGCCGGTGAAGAACGTCCACCACGCGGACGGCATCACGCCGCGGCGGCGTGGTCCAGCGAGCGCCAGGTGCCCAGCGCCCAGTCCTGCTCCTCCGGGTCGTCGAAGCTGACGACACACAATGCACGGTGCGCCCCCGCCTCGCACAGCGCGGTGAGCCGGCACTCCCCCGGCTCCATGTGCAGCGTGGCCCGTCCACTCACCCGCTCGCCCTGGTGCTGGAACTCGTAGGGCAGTGACTCTCCGGGGCCTGGCGCAATCCCTTGCACATCATCCTGCAATGGCACGAAGCGCACGCTGCGTCTGTGATCTCGCGCCACCCAGCTCCCATCCGCCAGGCGCTGCTCGGCGAGCGAACCGGGAATGCGAATCTCCCAGCCCTCCGGCAACGTCACCTGCACCGCGCCTCTCCGGTAGCCGATGAGCGGACCCACGGGCGCCTCGACCGCGCGGCGGGAGACCTCCTCCGCCAGCGTGCCGCCCACGCCGAGATACCCCAGCACCTGCTGCCACTCGCGCCAGGGATAGGACAGCTCCGGCGCCTCCCGCCACGCGGACTCCAACAACCGGGCCACCTCGCGGAAACGGTGGCGCTCCTCCTCGAGCAACGGCGGCCGCCACACCATCTCCGTCCAGATGAGGCTCAACGCGCGGCCCAGCTTCGCCGCGGCGCCCTGGCCGGGCTCCCACCACGGGAAGATGTCCCGGCCGCGCAGCGGATCCTCGTGCACGGCGCGCAGCCACGCCTCGTCGCGCGGGCCCATGGGCGTCAGCAGCGCCCCGGGGTGCTCGAAACCGTGCCCGGGACGCAGCGACAGCGTGGCCCCCGAATGGCCATGTCTCCGGAAGTCCAGCACCCGGCCCGCCATGCTCCCCAGCCATGCGAGCATGCGAGGCGCGATGTCACTCGGGTCCCCGGTGTGGAAATACCCCGTGGGATCTCCCACTCCCGCCACCGTGAGCGCCGGGTCCGCCCAGTCGATGCGGAGCGCATCCCCCAGGGCATGGAGCAGATCGCACAGGTAGCGGTGGTAGCCCGGCCCCACCATGGAGGTATTGGCCAGGACCACCACCCGCCCCTGCCCGGCGGCGACGAGCGCCACCTCCTCGGCGGCCGGGTGCAGGCTCAGGAACAGGATGGGTCCCTTGGGGCCCTCCACCGTGCGCGAGCTCTCCAGCTGCTCCTCCGCCGCTTCGCGCACCCACCGCTCCACCCGCCGCAGCCAGGGCCGGGGCGCTTCGGGTGCCGAGAAGAGATCCTCACCTCCGTACCAGCCTGCCAGCAGCAGCTTCACACCCATGTCGTCCTCTCGTCTCCCGCGGGCCCGGACCCCCCTCTCCACGCAACGGGTGGGGGGGTGGGATTATGTCGCGCGGCGCGGGTGTATCAGGGCGGGGAGCCGGACGGGCGCTCCTTCTCTTCTCAGGCGCTCCGGGCCCGGGCGGCGCGCTCCAGCATGGCGTCGTGGATCTCCCGCAGTGTGCGCTCCAGGCCGTACTCGTACTTCCACTCCGGGTAGTGGCTCTGGAAGCGGCGCACGTCGCTGATCCACCAGATGTGATCCCCAGCGCGGTTCTCGTCCACGTACGTCCAGTTCATCTTCCGGCCGGAGATCTTCTCGGTGAGCGCGATGGCCTCCAGCATGGAGCAGTTGGAGAAACGGCTGCCGCCCATGTTGTAGACCTCGGCCACGCGCGGCTTCTGGAAGAAGTGCCACAGGGCGCTGACCAGGTCGTGGGAGTGGATGTTGTCGCGCACCTGCCTGGCCTTGTAGCCGAACACCGTGTAGGGCGAGCCCGTCACCCCGCAGCGGACCAGGTAGGACAGGAAGCCGTGGAGCTGCGCGCCCGAGTGGCCAGGGCCCGTGAGGCACCCGCCGCGGAAGCACGCCGTCCGCATGCCGAAATAGCGGCCGTACTCCTGCACCATCAGGTCCGCCGACACCTTCGACACGCCGAACAACGAGTGCATGCTGCCGTCGATGCTCATGCTCTCGTCGATGCCGTGCTCGGCGTAGGGGTGGCTCGTGTCCAGCTCCCAGCGCGTCTCCGTCTCCCGCAGCGGCAGGCGGTTGGGCGTGTCGCCGTACACCTTGTTGGTGGAGAGGTAGATGAACACCGCGTCGGGGCAGTGCCGCCGCGTCTTCTCCAGCAGCACCAGCGTGCCGTTGGCGTTGACCGTGAAGTCCACCAGCGGAGCCTTGGCCGCCCAGTCGTGACTGGGCTGCGCGGCGCAGTGGATGATCAGCGCGATGTCCCGGCCATGCTTCGCGAACAGGGCCTCCATGGCCGCCTCGTCGCGGATGTCCGCGGAGAGGTGGGTGTAGCCGCGCACCTCCTTCTCCAACCGGCGGCGGTTCCAGTCCGTGCTGGCCTCCTCCCCGAAGAAGCTCTTGCGCAGATCGTTGTCTACCCCGACGACGGTGAGTCCCTTCTCCGCCAGGAAGCGGACGGACTCGGACCCGATGAGCCCCGCGGAGCCGGTGACGATGGCGATGGACATGCCTGTGATTCCTCTTCCCTGCTCACGCGCCGAGGATGGGTTCCAGGGCGGCTCGGTGTTCGATCAACCAGCGGTGGATGTCCTCGACGATGCGGCCGGCCGGACGGGTGGGCTTCCAGCCCGTGGCCTCCCGCACCCGGGAGCAGTCACTCACATAATAGGGAATGTCCGCCGGGCGCGTCTCCGGACGGCGAGTGAGGGGCACGCTCCTGCCGCTCACCTGCTCGCACCACCGGGTCAGCTCCCGCAGGGACACGCTGACCTCGGGGCCTCCGCCCACGTTGTAGACGGCGCCATTGTGCCGCCCCAGGTCGGCCGCCTGGAGCCGCACCAGGTCATAGAGGTCATCCACGTGCAGGATGTCCCGCACCTGCCGCCCCTCGCCGCCGAAGCCCATGTAGGCCAGCTCCCCGCCATAGACGTGCCGGGCCACCCACAACACGGTGAAGCCCTGGTCCACCTTCCCCATCTGCCACGGGCCCGCCAGCACGCCGCACCGGTTGATGACGGCCTTCATGCCGTACATCTCCACGTACTCGCGGATCATCAGCTCACCGCTCAGCTTGGTGGCCCCGTAGAGCGAGCGCCCGCCCTCCAGCGGGAAGTGCTCGTCGATGCCGGCGCGCGACCAGCCCGGACCCGAGGCGCCCTCGGGAATCACCAGCCGCTCGCCCTCGGGCACCAGCGGCAGGGCCCGCAGCCCGGCGATGGGGTAGACGCGGCTGGTGGACAGGAACACCAGGTCGCCCCCGGTGCGGCGCAGGTGCTCCAGGCAGTGGATGAGGCCCAGCAGGTTGGTGTGGACGAGGTAGTCCGGGCTGCCGTCATACCCGGCGTGCACGCTGGGCTCGGCCGAGCACTCCACCAACAGGTCCACCGCGCCCACCGCCTCCAGGTCCTCGCGGTTGCGCACGTCCCCGTGCACGAAGGACACGCCGCCCGCGCGCAGACGCGAGAGCGTCACCTCGCTGCCGCGCCGGCGCAGGTTGTCGAAGGCGATGACCTCGGCCCCGGGCTCGTCGCGCTTGAAGGACAGGGCGAGCGTCGAGCCGACGAAGCCCGCTCCACCGGTCACCAGGATTCGCCGTGTGCTCACGTCTTCACCTTCACATCCAGCGGATGTCGTAGTCGACGTCGAGCGGTGCCAGCTGGCGTCCCCGCACCACCAGCTCGCGGGCCGTGGACTGCTCCATGGCGGCGTGGAGGACGCCTTCGTTGTACTCCAGCGGCAGGAAGTCCCGGCGCGCCATCAGCCGCGCCTGCCTCTCCCCGAGCCGCTCCACGGCGCGATCGCCATAGCTCAGCGAGGCCCGGTAGGCGCTGGGGAAGCTCGCGAGCAGCTTCTGCGGATCCGTCCCGGCCAGCGCCATCATCGTCTTGCCCACGGTGGAGTGGAGGAAGTCCGCCGTGGCCCGCCGCCCGAGCTGGCGCAGCACCATGCCCCGCCCGCCCTGTCCGCCCAGCAGCTCCGCGGCGGTGAAGATGGTCTTGAGGAAGTCCGCCACCGGGTAGCTGAAGAAGTCGACGTACTTCTTCCCTGCGGCCGCCATGAGGCACCGGGCCCGGACCTCCTCGCCGCCGAGCGAGCGCGCCGCCTCGAAGACCCCGTTGAAGAACAGGCCACGGCACGTATCCATGGGCGTGGCCAGGATGAGAAGCTGCTCCAGTCCGGGGGCGGGGGGGGAGGACACGGTGGGGGGAGCTCCGGGGGGACGGGGAGCCCCATTAGAGCGCAAAAGAGCGCAAAACGTGTCAGGCAGTACGGATTGCCGCCGCGCCCTGGAGACCCAACTCCACCACCGCCACCTCCCGCATCCGGAATTTCTGGATTTTTCCAGTGACCGTCATCGGGAACTCGTCCACGAACTTCCAGAAGCGGGGAATCTTGAAGGTGGAGATGCGGCCGGTGCAGTAGCGGACCAGCTCCTCCTGGGTGAGGGTGGCGCCGGGCCTGGGCTTCACCCAGGCCATCACCTCCTCGCCGTACTTCTCGCTGGGCACGCCGATGACCTGGGCCTCGCTGACGGCGGGGTGCGTGTGGAGGAACTCCTCGATCTCCCGCGGGTACACGTTCTCGCCGCCGCGGATGATCATGTCCTTGATGCGGCCGACGATCTTCACGTAGCCGTCCTCGTCCATGGTGGCGAGGTCGCCGGTGTGCATCCAACCGGCCGCGTCGATGGAGGTGCGGGTGGCCTCGGGGTTGTTCCAGTAGCCGAGCATCACGCTGTAGCCGCGCGTGCACAGCTCGCCGGGCGAGCCCCGGGGCACCACCGCGCCCGTGGCCGCGTCGATGATCTTCACCTCCACGTGCGGGTGCACGCGGCCCACGGTGCCCACGCGCTTGTCCAGCGGATCATTCAACCCGCTCTGCGTGGACACGGGCGAGGTCTCCGTCATGCCGTAGCAGATGGTGACCTCGCGCATGTGCATGCGCGACTGCACGTTCTTCATCACCTCGATGGGACACGGCGAGCCGGCCATGATGCCGGTGCGCAGCGTGGAGAGGTCGAACTCGCCGAAGCGCGGATGGTCCAGCTCGGCGATGAACATGGTGGGCACGCCGTAGAGCGCGGTGCAGCGCTCGGCGCCCACCGCCTGCAGCACCGCGAGCGGCTCGAACGCCTCGCCCGGAATCACCATCGTGGAGCCATGGGAGGCACAGGCCAGGTTGCCCATCACCATGCCGAAGCAGTGGTAGAAGGGCACGGGGATGCAGACGCGGTCCTCCGCCCCCAGCCGCAGCGCCTCGCCCACGAAGAAGCCGTTGTTGAGGACGTTGTGGTGGCTGAGCGTGGCGCCCTTGGGGAAGCCCGTGGTGCCGGACGTGTACTGGATGTTGATGGGGTCATCGAACTGGAGCGTGGCCTCGCGGTCCGTGAGCATGCGCTCGCTCACGCGGGTGCCGTTGTCCAGCAGCAGCTTCCAGTCATCGTCCAGGACGAGCGAGACGCGCAGCTGGGGGCAGCGCGGGCGCACCTCCTCCAACATCTTGCGGTAGTCCGTCTGGCGGAAGCCGCGCGAGAGCAGCAGCACGCTGGTGCCGGACTGGTTGAGCGCGTACTCCAGCTCCGCCGTCTTGTAGGCGGGGTTGAGGTTCACGAGGATGGCGCCGATGCGGGCCGCGGCGAACTGCGTCACCACCCACTCGAAGCGGTTGGGAGACCAGAGGCCCACCCGGTCCCCCTTCTCCACGCCGAAGGCCAGCAGGCCCAGGGCCACCTTCGTCGTCTCGTCCCAGAGCTGGCGCCACGTGGCGCGGTAGCCCTGGGAGACGACGACGAGCGCCTCGCGATCTCCGTACCGCTCGACGGTGCGGCGCAGGTTGTGGCCGATGGTCTCCCCGAGCAGCGGGGTGGTGCTGGTTCCGTGGACGTAGGAAGGAGAGGACATGGCCGATGATGTTCGCGAGTCGGCACCTCCGGCAAGCCTCCGTTCCCTGGTGGATGTAGCGCGCAACTTTTGCGCGTCCGTGCTTGCCCGGGCCGCGTCGATCCGGGAGCACGGCACTCCAGACCCGAGGCATACCAAGGAGTGAGGATGAACGCCGAGCCGCGACGACGCGAGTTCCTCCTGTCCAGGGGTTGGGTGCAGGCCGCCGCCCTGGTGACGCTCTTCGGCTTCTTCGTCCTGGGGCTGCTCGCGTACCGGGCGCATACGGACAGCGCGCCCATCCCCGAGCGGACCGTCACCCCGGACGGCAGGAGCGTCTACACCCGGGAGGACATCCTGGCCGGACAGGAGATCTTCCTGCGCAACGGGCTGATGCAGTACGGCTCGGTGTACGGCCACGGCGCCTACCTGGGGCCGGACTACACGGCGGACTACCTGCGCCGCTCGGCCCTCCTCGTGCGCGAGCGGCTCGGCGGGCAGGAGGACGCGGCGGCGGCGGCGCGCACGGTGAAGGACTTCAAGGAGAACCGGTACGCGCCGGACACCGGCACGCTCGTCCTCACGGCGGAGCAGGCCGGGGCCTTCGAGGCGCTGGCGAAGCACTACCACGCCACCTTCTCGCAGCCGACGACGGCGATGGGGCTGCGGCCGGGCGCCATCACGGACGAGGCGGACACCCGGCGGCTCACCGCCTTCTTCGCCTGGACGGCGTGGACGGCCTCCACCCTGCGGCCGGGCAAGGACTACACGTACACCAACAACTGGCCCCCGGAGCCGCGCGTGGGCAACGGCCCCACGGGCCCCATGGTGGTGTGGAGCGTGCTGTCGCTCATCGCGCTGCTGGGCGGCATCGGCCTGCTGATGGCCGCCTTCGGGCGGTGGAACTTCCTCGGCTGGCACGGCCACGAGCAGCGCACGGTGTCCTTCCGCCGCCCCAGCGAGGTGCGCCTCACCGCGTCCCAGCGCGCGTGCGCGTGGTTCTTCCTGGTGATGGCGGTGCTCTTCCTGATGCAAGCACTGCTGGGCGGCGCCACGCAGCACTACCGCGCCGAGCTGGCCAGCTTCTTCGGCTTCAACCTGGCCACCCTCCTCCCCTTCAACCTCGCGCGCACCTGGCACGTGCAGCTCGCCCTGTTGTGGGTGGCCACCTCGTACCTGGCCGCCGGCATCTTCCTGGCGCCCCTGGTGGCGGGCCACGAGCCGCGCGGACAGCACTGGCTCGCCTACGCGCTGCTGGGGGCGCTCGCGGTGGTGGTGTTCGGGAGCATGGCGGGGGAACTCGCCGGCATCCACGGGTGGACCACCAGCGTGTGGTTCGGCAACCAGGGCTTCGAGTACCTGGACCTCGGGCGCTTCTGGCAGGTGCTGCTGTCTTTGGGGCTGCTGTTCTGGGTGGTGCTGCTGTGGCGCGTGCTGCGGCGCCGGCTGCGCACCGAGAGCGCCGCCAACATGCCGTGGCTCTTCTTCTACTCGGCGCTGGCCATCCCCGCCTTCTACGCGGTGGGCCTGCTGGCCCGGCCCGGCTCGCACTTCACCCTCACCGAGTTCTGGCGCTTCTGGGTGGTGCACCTGTGGGTGGAGGACTTCCTGGAGCTCTTCACCACCCTCATGGTGGCCTACATCTTCGTGCTGCTGGGCGTGGTGTCCGAGCGCGTGGCCCTGCGCGTCATCTACCTGGACATCATCCTGTACTCGGCCGGCGGCGTCATCGGCACCATGCACCACCTGTACTTCTCCGGCACCCCGGCGGAGCACATGGCCCTGGGCGCCTTCTTCTCCGCCGCCGAGGTCATCCCCCTCACCTTCCTCACCGTGGAGGCGTGGAGCTTCCTGCGGCTCGGCCGCGAGCAGGACGCGAAGTCCCAGGCGCCCTTCCCCCACCGGTGGGCCATCCTCTTCCTCGTGTCGGTGGGCTTCTGGAACTTCCTGGGCGCCGGTATCTTCGGCTTCCTCATCAACCTGCCCATCGTGTCGTATTACGAGATTGGCACCGCGCTCACCTCCAACCACGGCCACGCGGCGATGATGGGCGTCTACGGCATGCTGGCCGTGGCGCTGGCGCTCTTCGCCCTGCGCTACCTCATCCCCGAGGAGCGCTGGTCCGAGCGCGCCGCACGGCTCAGCTTCTGGTCCCTCAACCTCGGGCTGGCGTGGATGGTGTTCGCCACGCTCTTCCCGCTGGGCGTGCTGCAGCTGCACGAGTCCGTCAGCCACGGCTACCACGAGGCGCGCCAACTGGACTTCCTCACCAGCGAGCGCGTGGAGCTGCTCGAGTGGATGCGGCTGCCCGGGGATGCGCTCTTCATCGCCGGCGGCGTGCTGCCCCTGGTGCTGTTGTGCTGGCGGGGCGTGCGCCACCGGGTGCCGCACACGGAAAAGGCGGGTCCGGAGCTCGCCCCGCTCTTCACCCGGGTGGACGGCGAGGCCGGGCCCGCGGAGGGGCAACCATGAGCCTCCACTCCGAGGTGCTGTGGGGCTGCGGTTACGCGCTCTTCCTGCTGGCCGTGGCCCGGGGACTGGTGGCCATGGGGCGGAAGGCCCGTGCGGAAGATGACTCCTGGCCGCGCACGGACGTCGCCCGCTTCCACCATGGACTGTCCACGCTCCTGGTGTTGCTGGCCGGACTGCTCGTCGGCGCCTGCGCGGTGCGGCACCCCGAGGGCCTGGAGTTGGGGCTGCTCGGAGGGGTGTCCCTGGTGGTGGCCTGGGTGGCGCGGCGCACCTGGGTCGAGCGGTGGGCGGAGGCCTCGTCCCGCGGGGAGGGTTAGCCGGGCGCCCCGCTTCGGACGCCCCCTTGCCGGAGGTGCGAGCCGCGGGACAGGCCCATGACGCGGGAAGCCTCGCGGTCGCGTGACGAGCAGCCGCGGGAGAACCGGGACGCTCAGCCGTACATGGGCAGCTGAGAGCCCGTGGCACCCGGGAGGGCGTGTGGGGACCGCGGCCTCAGGCCAGGCCCTCCACGCCCTCCTCGCCTTCCATCTCCTGCTGATCCCGGGGGATGTCCACCAGCGCGCCCAGCGGGTAGATGATGAGGTGGCGCTGGGGCTCGCTGCCGTGGCTCACCGTCTCCAGGTGGTAGCGCGAGACGAGCCGGTGCTGCAGCTTGCGCAGCCGGGGCGGCCTCGGGGCCAGGGGGACCACCACGCTCTCGCTCAGCACGCGCTGGATGGCGTGCTCGGCCTCGGCCACCGCCTCGCGCACCTGGTCCTCGTCCACGCCCTCGGCGATGAGGAAGACGTCGCGCAGCACCCGCCGCATCTCCGACGAGCTGTTGCGCTTGATGGCCAGCACGCGCGCCCCCGTCTTCTCCGCGGCCTTCCGCAGCTTCGGGTCATTGGCGCGCGAGCGCAGCGTGAGGATGACGTCCGCGTTCTCCAACCGGCCCACCACCCGCGCGTCCGGGCCCAGGTCCCGCAGCACCCGCTCGAGCAAGTCCCGGCTGGCCGCGTGGGCGTAGACGCGCGTGGTGCCCTGGCGCAGGCCGGGCTGGGCTCCACCGCCCCTGCGAGCGGCCGCCCGGGACGCGGCGGGAGCGGGAGCCTCGGAGGACCGGACCGGCAACGGGGCCACGGACTGCGGCTCCTCCTTCACCTCCACCTGGCCCTCGACGAGCTGGCGCCGCTCGCCGCCCACGTTCTCCCCCGCCAGCAGCCGGTCCACCGACTGGGCGGTGTCGCGGTGCACCAGCACCTCGTCGCGGCTCACCATCTCCACCACCACGTCGAAGGTGGGCGGCGCGCGGCGCTCGTTGATCGTCTTCTGCGTGTGGCGCCGCCGGGCCTCCTCGTCGCTGAGCGTGACGGTGTGCACGCCGCCCACGAGGTCCGACAGCGTGGGGTTGAGCACCAGGTTCTCCAGCGTGTTGCCGTGGGCCGTGGCCACCAGTTGCACGCCGCGCTCGGCGATGGTGCGGGCCGCGGAGGCCTCGGCCGAGGTGCCGATCTCATCGACGATGATGGCCTCGGGCATGTGGTTCTCCACCGCCTCGATCATCACGTCGTGCTGCCGGTCCGGCCGCGACACCTGCATGCGGCGCGCGCCGCCGATGCCCGGGTGGGGGATGTCCCCGTCGCCCCCAATCTCGTTGGAGGTGTCCACCACCATGACGCGCTTGCCCAGGTCATCGGCGAGGACGCGGGCCACCTCGCGCAGCTTGGTCGTCTTGCCCACGCCGGGCCGGCCGAGCAGCAGGATGTTCAGGCCCGAGGCGATGAGATCCTTGAGCATGTCGATGGTGCCGAAGATGGCGCGGCCCACGCGCAGCGTGAGGCCCACCACCTTGCCCTGCCGGTTGCGGATGGCGGAGACGCGGTGGAGGGTGCGCTCGATGCCGGCGCGGTTGTCCTCGCTCACGGTGCCCACCTGCGAGAGCACATGCGCCAGGTCCTCGCGGGTGATGGGGGACTCGGACAGGCGCACCACCCGGCCGGTGAGCCGGGCCTCGGGCGGGCGGCCGAGGTCCATCACCACCTCGAGCACCTCCCCGGGAGGCAGGTCCCGGACCGCGGCCTTCAGCGGCTCGGGCAGCACGCCCACGAGGAGCTGGAAGTCGTCATCAGGAACGGCAATGGCGTCGCGTGGGCTCATGACGTGTCTAAAGGTGAATCCTTCCGAGCCGGGTTGCACGTGGTCTGGCGGCCGGGGGGCAACGGAGCACCCGATGCTAGCGGGCATTCGAGGGGAGCGCCGCTCTCTCGTGACTGGGTACGCCCCCGGGGCCTGCATAGCTCAGAGCCAGGGGCATGACTGGAGACCACCGGCCCCAGCATCCACCCCCCGAGGAGCGACCCCATGACGCAGGACGACAAGGACATCATCACCCCCACGACCGAGAACCACCCCGACAAGCGCAAGGGCCACATGAGCATCCGCGAGGCCGCCGCGATGGAGATGTCCCAGCAGCAGCACATGCACATGGAGCCGGGCATCCGCGGTGTTCCGGTTCACGGCTTCGGCAACGGGACGGAGACGGTGAAGCGGCACACCGGCATGGACACGGGCATGGGGATGAACATGGGCATGTCCCCGGACACGACGGCCACGGCCCAGCCCAACACCGGGGACACGGTGACGAAGCTCATCGACCAGGTCTTCGAGCTCCCCTTCAACGCCCAGCTCAGCGTGATGCGGATGCTCGCCTCCCGGGTGCTCGGCGCGATGGACGCGAGGGACCGGGAGGGTTTCCTGAGCGGCCTGCGCATGGAGATGGAGCACACCGGGGAGGACACGGGCGTGGAGTCCTCCCAGGCCCGGATGACGGACACGCCGGACATCCAGGGCACGTGAGCGCGTGAGCCCCCTCCTGGCGGTCTCTGGGGCCCCTGGCCCCGGGAAGGCGATGCATTGACGGCGCCGCCAGGAGGGGAGCCTATGCGTCCCCGGGCGCCGTCCCCCCCTCCACCACCGTGGCGCCGAGCTCCTTTGTCAGCCGCACCGGCTCCGCGCGCGAGCGCTTCGCGATGGCCTGGGCCAGGGGCTCCGCATGGGTCGTCACCCAGACCTGGCTGTGCATGGAGGCGTCCACGATGAGCCGGCCCAGGGGCTCGAGCAGGTCCGGGTGCAGGCTCGTCTCCGGCTCGTTGAGCGCGAGGAAGGCGGGAGGCCTCGGGCTCAGCAGCGCGGCCAGCAGACACAGGTAGCGCAGCGTGCCATCCGACAGCTCGCGAGCCGCCAGTGGGCGCAGCAGCCCGGGCTGGTGGAGGAAGAGGCTGAAGCGGCCCTGCGGCGCCTGGATCTCCACGCGCGAGCCCGGGAAGGCGTCCTCGAGGGCGCGCTCCAGGCCCTCGGCGTCGCCGATCTCGATGATGGTCTGCAGCGCGGCGGCCAGGTCCCTGCCGTCATGCGCCAGCACGGGCGTGCGCACGCCCACCTGGGGCGAGCGCTGGGGCGCCTCGGGGTCGGTGCGGAAGTGGTGGTAGAAGCGCCACATGCGCAGCGCGCGCTGCAACTCGGCGAGGCGCGGGAAGCGGTGCGGTTCGGAGAGCTGCGCCATCACCGACTCGCCGGCCCACAGCTGCATGGGGAAGGTGGTGCGGTTGCCCTCCGAGTCGCGCAGGAAGGCGGTGCGGTCCTTGCGCTCCATCAACACGGCGCGGCGCTTGGACTCCACGGTCCACAGGTGCTCCTCCTTCACCTCGGGGTCCAGGTTGAAGAGGCTCGGGGACTCGCGGTCCTTGCCCGCGGCGGGCGGCACGGGGCCGAGGCTGAGCTCGTAGGCGAGGTCATCCAGGGTGACGCCCACGGTCATGCGCACGGGCTTCTTGTCGCGCGAGCCGGCCCACAGCACGCTGGGCACACCGCCCTCCTCCGCGAGTGCCTGGGCGAGCCGGCCATCTGCGGCGGCGGACAACAGGTAGAGCGAGCGGTAGAGGTTGGTCTTCCCGCTGCCGTTGGGCCCCACGATGACGGTGAGCGGCCCCACGGGGAGCACGAGCTGGCGCACCGAGCGGTACCCGGAGACCTCGAGCTGGGTGATGGGCATGGCGGACTCTGCTCTCATGGGGACTTCACCGCCGTCAACACAGGAGACCACGACGTGTCCACCCGGTTCACTGCCCCACCCTTGTTCGGACTCCCCGTCCTGCTCGTGCTGCTACCGGGATATGCCGGAATGAATCCCCGCGCACCGGGCGCCTACGCGCAGACGGTGGACTCGGCGACGAACGGCTGTCTGCGCAACCCCTCCTGCTACATCACGAAGCCGGGCGAGGAGGCCATCATCCCCTGGGTGTCTCGTGCCGTGGACGCTGCCCGCACCGCCACCCATGTGACGATGATGCTGCAGGAGACGGATATCCAGTTCGTCGAACGGACGCTGACTCAGTGCGCCCAGGCCGCGAACGAACGGGTCAACAAGGAGGACGAGGAGTTACAGGGACGGGAGCCCACCTTCGAGCAGTGCCGCCAGGTCGTCCGCCAGGAGGGCAAGACCCAGATGACGCGGGCCATGGAACTCGGGGCCAGGAAACACAAGCTGGCGCTCGACTGCGTCAAGGCAGCGTTCGCGGAACGCTTTTCGGACAACGTCAGCGTGGAGCCCACCTACCAGAAGGACCCTTCCACTGGATTGTGGCGATGGATTGATCCCGCGCAGGTAGAGGAGTGGCTCCAGCTTGGACTGAAGAGTCAACCAACCCTCCTTCCTGGGGGAAATACGCCAAGGGCCACCCGCATTTTCCGAAGGACCAGCGAGAGATGTACAAGGAGCTGCTTCTTGACCGAAAGGGCGCGCCCAGTCCCGTCACTCCTGGTGGAGTCAAGCGATGAGCAAGCACTACCCGCGCATACGAATCGACAGGAGCGTTGGGGAGAAACAACTCCTGTGCATCCGGGAGAGCGTGAGCATCACCTTCTACATGAAGCGCTCTCACCAGGAGGTGGTGCAACACGTGATGCGAGCCATGGACGCCTACCGCCGTGCGGTAGGACTCCAAACGCTGGGTTGGTACGCCGATCCCTATAGCGGCGACTGGGATGAACTCGATGACAAGGGCTGGGCATACATTCGACGGGAGATGCTCGAAGAACCCGCCACCTACCTCTGGCTGCAAAAGTCAGCCAGTGAAAACCTGGGGTACGAGATCCTCTATGACGGGCTTCTGCTCGAGGTCTACCAAGGCGCTCCCGCGAGTCAGGTGTCCTTCTATCTTCCCACGGAATACCTTGAGGAACATGGTCCGGGGCGCGTCAAGGAACTGGCACTGGAGTTGGCGGCAGTGCTGCCCTTCAACTCTGGCCACGCGGGGCTCTGCTTCCACTTCCCGGATACCATCCTCGGTGCCACGCGCCCCATCCGTGACCTGGCCTTCCTCCACCCCGGCATGGACATCCCAGGAGCGCGCTCCTCCGCCAGTGCCATCGGTACGCGGGTGGACGGGGTGCACTGGCTGAACTTCCTGGGCCCACCCGTGCTGGGAGAACTGGGAGGCGCCGCGGGCCTGCGTGAACGCCTGCATTCGCCTGACACCACCGTACAGGAGCTCGATGGAGAGCAGGTGCTGGTGACGCTGGGGAAATGGCCTGAAGCGGGCGACACGGAACAGGGCCACACACTGCCCGCCTACCGCGAACTGGCGCGCGTCCTGGAGCCCTGGCTGTACATGAACCGCTGCATCCTGGACGGCTTCAGCGAGGAGGACATGCGTCGCTGGCAACGCCGCTTCCTCGACTGACGGCCCGCTGCACACTGTCGCCCGGAGCCTGTGTGCTCCGTTGCACAGCCGCTACACACCGCGCCCTCCTCTTCCCTCTGCATGACGCAGGGCGCCACGGTTGGCGCGCGCGGTGCAGAGGACCCTCACCCCGGAGGGTCCGAACGCATGAACGCAACGATGTCGACGAAGTGGGATGTGCGGGTACTCGCTGTGGCGGGCGCGGGGATGATGGGGCTCGCGGGCGTGTTCCTGTGGCGCGACCTGCAGGTGCCGCACGAGTTGCTGCTCGCGGTGGCCGCGGTGCTCGCCGCCATGCTGGCCCTCGCCGAGGTGCCCCGCCATCGCCCGCTCGTCGGCCCCATCGCCCTGCTCCTCACCGGCCTCTCGGGAGGCCTCTGGTACGCGGCCACGAAGTCCGGGCTGCTGCTCGCGGGCCTGGGCCTCACCGTCCTCGCCTCGGCCGTCACCGTGGCGCGCACCTGGCGCCGCACCGAGGCGCGCGAGGACAAGGTGCAGGCCTGCCTCCTCTGGTATGGGCTGACGGCCGCGGTGCTCGCCGCCTCGTGGGCCTTCTACTTCCACTTCTTCACCCTGGGCTTCGCCGCCGATGACCTCGGCCGCCGGCTGGTGCTCACCCTCGGCTGGCTCGGCGCGGGCGTGGGGCTCGTGGTGTACGGCCGCCTGCGCGGCGAGAGCGTCATCCGCGACGCGGGCTTCGCCTTCATCGCCGTGGCCCTCGGCAAGGCGCTCGCCTACGACACCACGCACCTGAGCGGCACGCTGCGCGTCGCCTGCTTCGCCGGTGCGGGCGCGCTCATGCTCGGCGGCGCGTGGCTGTCCACTCCCCGCACGGCCCGGAGCGCGTGACCATGCCCCCCCTCGCCGCACTCGTGATGA
Source organism: Archangium sp. (assembly GCF_057119385.1). NCBI lineage: Bacteria > Pseudomonadati > Myxococcota > Myxococcia > Myxococcales > Archangiaceae > Archangium > Archangium sp. The sequence goes on from NZ_DBNGVP010000130.1 coordinate 28,820, forward strand.
TGCTCGCCACGGGCACACCCGAAGGCCGCTGCTTCGTCCCCTCGGACCAGACGGCGGGGTGGAAGCGCGTGGTGCTGCCCGAGGAAACCCCGGCGCTCGCCGCCCCGGCGGACGTGGACTGGTTCCGCTCCGGCGAGCCCGCGCTCCTCCTCGAGCAGGACGCCACCGCGTACACCGGCGCGGACTCGGAGCGCCCGGGCCGCATGGCCTACGCCTTCCGGGTGCCCCGCGACGGACGCCGGCTGGAGCTCGGCTTCCTCGGAGACCTGCGCGGCGCGAAGGTGGACGCCGTGGCGTATGCGGGCGGCCGCTCCTTCCCGCTGCTCGACGAGAAGCGGCTCGCCGGGACGCAGCTCGCGCTGGACTGGACGATGGAGGGTGTGGAGCAGGTGGTGGTGTCCGTGCACCACCACTTGCGCGAGAAGCCGGTCGTGCGCACGTGGCGCGTGGGCCGCCTGATGAAGCCCACCGAGGACCCGGCCCTGCCCGCGTCCTTCCGCGCGCCGCGCTCGCTCTACTTCCTCCACCCGGGAGGCCGCCGGCTGGAGCTGTGCGACGCGCCGGGGCGCACGCCGCGGCTCTCCCGCTGGCCCGAGAGCGCCAACGCCGACGAGGTGACACTGCGCCGGCCGTGAAGACTCACGCGCCATGAGAAGCACCGCTCCCAGGTTTTGAGAGCGGGCGAGCCACCCGCACGCGGTGTCGCGTAGCTCGCCCGCCTGCTCCCTGGCGTGCATGTGTGCCGTGCACGAGACAACGCAGGCGAGCAAGGCGCCGTGCTCCCACACTCCCGGTCCCATTGCACCATTCCTATCTCGTGGTGCTCACGCGCGGTGCGTGCCTCGAACAAGGGGAATGGGTGTGGGACTGGAACACGCGACGCTCCGAGGCCTCCTGCGGTACACGAACCGGCTGCTGAGCTGGCCGCTCGTGGCGGCCCTCTGGGTGGCGCCCGCTGCCCGGGCCGAGGCCCAGCAGCAGCAACAACAGCCTCCGGCGGGAGACATCTCCAACCTCGCCGAGAGCGCTTCCTCCAAGCATCAGCTTCCCTCCTCGCTGGACAGTGAAGACGAGGAGGCGGAGCCCGAGTTCACCATCGGGCCCACCGAGCCCGTGGCGCCCGGAGAGCGCCGCTGGGTGCGCAGGTTCGAGCTCGCGGACCTCAAGTCCTACTTCGCCGAGGGCCTGCTGGCGAAGGCGAAGGACGCCTATGACGGGGGCCGCTACCGCACCGCGCGCCAGTTGCTGGAGACGGAGGAGGCCACGCCGCCGGTGCGCTACCTCCGGGCGATGAGCGCGCTGCGCATGGGCCAGTGGGCCACGGCGGCCGAGGAGCTCTCGGCGCTGGCGGAAATCCACCCGCCCCTGCGCGACTACTGCCACTTCGAGGCCGCGAAGGCCTACGAGCGGATGCGCAAGTGGACGGAGGCCGTCACCCACTACGGGGCCGTGTCTCCCGGCGCGCGGCGCTATGAGGAGGCGCGCTTCGGCATGGCGTCCATCCTCGAGAAGAAGAAGCGGGACTACGCCGGGGCCGTGGCGGCGCTCACGCCCATCGTCCAGACGGACACGCCCAAGCCGAACAATCCCCGGCAGGCCGAGGCGTGGCTGACCATCGCCCGGCTGGCGCGCTACCAGGCCGACTACAACGGCGAGCACCGGGCGCACCTCGCCGTCTGGGCGCTCCACCCCTTCTCCAAGCAGGTGCCCGCGGCCATCCGGGGCCTGAGGGACCTGCCCTACGTGCCCAAGTGGAAGGTGGCGCGCGCGGAGACGCTGCTCTCCCTGCACCACAACCGCGAAGCGCTGGACATGCTGGAGAAGATGCTCCCGAAGATGGAGCTGCCGGATCCGCTCGCCTGCCGCGCGCACTTCGCCTACGGCACGGCGCTGCGCAAGGAGCGCAAGCACTCGCTGGCCATCCGCGCGCTGCGGCCCGTCGTCGAGCAGTGCCAGGACGAGGCGCTGCGCCCGCGCGCCCTCTACGTGCTGGGCTACTCGGAGTCGGTGGTGGAGCCGGACAGCTCCATCCCCACCTACCTGAAGCTGGCGCAGGACTACCCCCAGCACCCGTACGCGGATGACGCGCTCTTCTACGCGGCGCACAAGGCACTGGACCGCGGCAACAAGGCGGCGGCCATGGCCGCGTTGGATCAGCTCATCTCCCACCACCCGGATGGGAACTTCGCGGCCGAGGCCCTCTTCCAGCGCTATTGGGTGTATCGCGCCGAGGGCCAGCAGGACGCGGCGCTCGAGGCCCTCTCGCGGATTGAAGAGCTCCGGGGCAAGGGCTCCACGCACGAGTCGGTGCAGCGCGCCCGCTACTGGCGCTCGCGCACGCTGCGGACGCTGGGCCGCGCCGAGGAGGCCAACGTGCTGATGGAGCGCGTGGCGGCCGAGGGAGCGGCCACGTGGTACGGGCTGATGGCGCGCTCGCGCCTGGCGGTGGAGGCTCCGGAGCGGGCCCGCGCCGTGGACGAGCGGCTGCGCAGCCCCGCGGGCGCCATGAGCGTGTGGCCCCTGGACGCGGGCAACCTCGCGGAGGATCCGCACTTCGTCACCGGCATCGAGCTGCTGAAGCTGGAGCACCGCGAGGCGGCCTCGGAGCTGCTGGCGGTGGACCGCAAGGGCCGCAGCGAGGAGTCCATCCGGCTGCTCTTCCACATCCTCCACGCCTCCGGCTACGAGCGGTACGCGCGCTCCATCGCCTGGGCGCTGCGCCGGGAGGGACTGGCGGCGCCCACCGAGGCCGAGACGCGCCTCATCTACGCGGCGGCCTATCCGCACGCCTTCCGCAACCTGGTGGTGCAGCACAGCCGGGCGGCGCGGGTGAACCCGGACCTGATGCAGGCCCTCATCCGCGAGGAGAGCGCCTTCAACCCGAACGCGCGCTCGCCCACGGGTGCACTGGGTCTGGCCCAGCTCATGCCGGCCACGGCCTTCGCGGTGGCGCGCCAGCTCAACGTGCCGCTGGCCACGCCCGCCGCGCTGCTCGAGCCCCGGGAGAACATCCGCCTGGGCTCGGCGTACCTGGGCAGCCTGCAGCGCCGCTTCTCGGGCAACCCGGCCTACGCGGTGGCCAGCTACAACGCCGGCCCGGGCGCGGTGGACCGCTGGCTGTCGCGCTACCCCGGCGCCGAGCTGGACGAGTGGGTGGAGCAGATTCCCGTGGAGGAGACACGCCTCTACGTGAAGCGGGTGCTGGGCAGCGCCTCGGCCTACCAGCTGCTCTACGCGTCGGACAAGATGACCACGCTGGCCTTCGGGGATCGCGGCTCCAATAATGCGGGCTCTCGCTGAGCCCGGCATGTCCCACGACGAAATCCACGAGTCCAACACCCAGCTGTACGGTTCCTGGCGCTTCTTCGCCAGGAACAGCGTCGCCGGAGAAGTGCTCGACCTGCCCGAGGTGAGCATCGCGTCGAGCAACGTCTCCTGGCCGATGATGAACGCGGCCTTCCTCCCCGCCCCGGTGGAGACGGAGGAGGCCCTGGAGCGGGCGGCCACCACCGCCGCCCGGCACCTGGCCCCCAAGGGACGGGGCTGGATGCTCGCCCTGTGCGAGGACCAGGTGCCGCCCCGGCTGCGGGAGCGGGCCGGGGAGCTGCTCGCCCCCCACGGGTTGAAGCTGTCCATGGTGGCCACCGGCATGGTGGCCGAGCGCCTCGTGCCCTCCCTGCGGCCCCAGCCGGTGATGGAGCTCCGCCAGGCGAAGGACTCCCGGGGGCGGTGCGACCTCGCCGACGTCAACTCCCGCTGCTACGACATGCCGATTCCCACGGGGCGCGAGACCTTCGACGTGCCGGGCCTCTTCCAGGGGGACGGCAAGGGCTTCGTCGGCTACCGCTCCGGAGAGGCCGCCACCGGCGCGGCCGTCATCCGGGTGGACGGCGTGGCCTACATCTCCATGGTGGCCACCCTGCCCTCGCACCGGCAGCTCGGCTGTGCCGAGGCCGTCATGCGCCACGCGCTCGCCGAGGCGGAGCGCGCCTGGGGGATTCACCGCACGGTGCTGCACGCCACCCCGGCGGGCCTGCCCGTGTACCGCCGCATGGGCTACCGGCCCGTGACGCGCTTCCACTTCTACATGGCGGAGCCCGCGCGGAGCCGGTGAGCCGGAGCGTCAGCGGCTGGCGCGGGGCAGCGCGAGCGCGCCCTGCAACTCCCGCAGCTTCGTCTGGATGGCGCGGGCATTGGCCGGCCCCATGCGCAGCAGGTGCTTCTGCGCGGCGCTGAGCTGCTCCAGCTCCGGGGCCGCGTAGGCATAGTTCACCCCGGGCGTGTCCACCACCTCCAGCTCGCCCTCGGGCACCGGCGTGTCGAGCAGCCGCTGGATGGCATTGGCGAGCGTCTGCTCGAAGCGCTGGCCGGGGCGGCTGATCTCCTTGTAGGCCGTGTCGATGAGCGGCTCGAGCGTCTGGTACGCCCTCACACTGGCCTGCGTGTCGAGCGAGCCGACGACCCGCGACACCCCGTCATAGCGGGCGTAGCTCTCGGGGGCGATGAAGGTGTGGCCCTCGCGCTCGACGACCTGGAAGGTGCCCACGGGCGCCATGAAGGAGAGCGCGGCGCGGGGACTCTCGCCCTCGGCGATGTTGCCGGCGGCCGTGGTGAAGCGCCGGACGAGGTCCTCGGTGGAGGCGAGCCACTTCGCCAGCTCGGGGATGGGAGACAGGGGGCCCACGAGCTCGCGCACGCGGGCATCACTCTGGCCCAGCGGAGGCAGGGGCACCGTGGGCGGGGTGGGCGCCGCCGGCTGCGCGTCGGGCGCAGGGGCCGCGGCCACGGGCGGGGAAGACGGGGCGACGGACTCCGGAAGCCGGGGCTTGTCGCGCAGGGCGAACCACAGGAGGCCCGCGCCCAGCACGGCGAGGGCGGCCATGGCCAACACGATGGGCTTGCGCGAGGGACCGGGCACCGGTGCGCCGGTGGGTGTCCCCTGGGGCTGCTGCGGATCGCTCATGACTCCTCCGGTTCGGGTGTCACCGCGACGTACTGCTCCAGCCGGGTGATGCCCAGCTTCTTCATCCGGCTCTGCAGGGTGGAGGGTTTGAGACCCAACAACGCCGCCGCGCCGCCCGGGCCGTAGATGCGGCCCTGCGTCAACGTCAGCACACGCAGGATGTGCTGGCGCTGCACCTGCTCCAGCGTGGGCACCGAGCCCTCCACCAGCGGCGGCGCCTCCACGGCCACCTTCGCCCCCGGTGCGCGCAGGGGCAGATCGAACGCCTCGGCCCCCAGCTCCGGCTTGCGCGACAGGATGGTGGCGCGCTCCAGCGCGTTGGCCAGCTCGCGGATGTTGCCCGGCCAGTCGTACGCCGCCAGGCGGGCAATGCCCTCCGCCGTCACCTTCACCCCGCGCCGGCCGGTGCGCCGGGCCTGCTCCTCCAGGAGGGCGGCGCACAGCTGGGGCAGGTCCTCCAGCCGCTCGCGCAGCGGGGGCAGCCGCAGCGGGAAGACGCTCAGCCGGTAGTACAGGTCCTCCCGGAAGCGCCGCTGGGCGATGGCCTGCTGCAGGTCCACGTGCGTGGCCGCCAGAATCCGCACGTCCGCGCGCACCGTCCTGTCACTGCCCACCGGCTCGAAGGTCTTCTCCTGCAGGGCGCGCAGCAGCTTGGCCTGCAGCTCCACGGGCAGCTCCCCCACCTCGTCCAGGAAGAGCGTGCCCCCGTGCGCCATCTGGAAGCGCCCGGCCCTGTCCCGCATGGCGCCGGTGAAGGCCCCCTTCACGTGGCCGAACAGCTCGCTCTCCAGCAGGCCCGCGGGGATGGCCGCGCAGTTGAGCGTCACGAAGGGCGCCTCGGCCCGGGGGCTCCAGCGGTGCACCGCCCGCGCCAGCCGCTCCTTGCCCGTGCCCGTCTCGCCCAGCAGCAGCACCGGTGTCTCCGTCTCCGCCACCTGCCGCGCCCGCCGCGCCAGCTCGCGCACCGCCGCGCTGCGCGACGTCTCCAGCACCCCCACCTCGTCCCCGCCCAGCTGCGCCTCCAGCAGCCGCGCGTGCTCGTGCTCCCGCCGGTGCAGCCGCTCCAGGGTGCTCTTCTGCTGCGTCTCCTGCAGCGTGGTGGCCAGCATCTGCCCGTACACCTCCACCAGCTCCACCAGCTCCCGCGGGTACGTCTCGCACTCCGTCCGGTCCAACGTCAGCAGGCCGTAGCAGCTCTCCCCCGCGCACAGCGGCACCACCATGCACGAGTGCCCGGGCGGCAGGTCCAACACCCCGTCGAACGGATCTCCATCCCCGTGCGCGTGGTCCTCGTGCGTGAAGGCCCGGGCCCGGCGCGTCTCCAGCGCATGGCGCAGCGTGGGGAAGTCCGTCAGCTTCAGCTCGTGGCGCCGCACCTTGTCCGAGGCCAATGGCCCCCGTGCCGCCACCGCCACCAGCTTTCCTTCTCGCAACAAGAAGAGCGTGGCCAGATCGAAGCGCACCACCCGGGTGAGCCAGTCCAGGCCCCGGCGCAGCAGCTCCGCCACGGCCTCCTCCGAGGCCGCCAGCTCGACCAGGTCCCGGGCCTCCTGCCGCAATCCACTTCGCGTCACAGAAACGATGTCATCCGCCATGCGTCCTTGTAGATAACCGGGGCGCCACCGAAATGTCAGTGGCGCCGGGCACCGATATTTCGGTATGCACCGGTCCGGCGGCGTCGTCCAGGGACTGGGGAGGAGTCAACCCTTTGGAATCACAGGTGGAGTTTCCCTGGCACGGACGCTGCTCTCGGTAGTACGCGAAGAAACCCTGTCCGGTCTGCCAGCAGGCAGGCCTCAACCCCCAAGGAGTCGAATCACATGCTGACCGTTGGCGACAAGATCCCCGCGTTCAACCTCACCTCCGTCGTGAGCCTGGAGAAGGGCAAGGAGTTCAAGGAGATCAACCAGGACAGCTACAAGGGCAAGTGGCTGGTGCTCTTCTCCTGGCCCAAGGACTTCACCTTCATCTGCCCCACCGAGATCGCCGAGTTCGGCAAGCGCGAGAAGGACTTCCAGGACCGTAACGCGCAGGTGCTGGGCCTGAGCACCGACAGCGAGTACGTGCACCACGCGTGGCGCACGCACCACCCGGACCTGAAGAACCTGCCCTTCCCGATGCTGGCGGACATCAAGCGCGAGCTGAGCGCGGGCCTGGGCATCCTGCACAAGGACGCGGGCGTGGCGCTGCGCGCGACCTTCATCATCGACCCCCAGGGCATCATCCGGCACGTGTCGGTGAACGACCTGTCGGTGGGCCGTAACGTCTCCGAGACGCTGCGCACGCTGGACGCGTTCCAGACGGACGAGCTGTGCCCCTGCAACTGGCAGAAGGGCGAGGAGACCCTCACCAAGAAGCTGGCGAAGGCGGGGTAAGGCGTCATGGCGTCGCTCGAAGTCGTTCGGGGTGAGTTGACGGATGCCCACCGGGACACCCGGCTGAACCTCCAGGCGGTACTGGAGAACAACAGCCTCACCCCCGAGCAGCGCTGGGGGGTGGCGGTGGGCAGCGCCTTCGCGGCTCGCAATGAGCGGCTGAAGGAGGCCATGCTGCACGAGGCCCGTCAGGCGCTGGGCGAGAAGGCCGAGCCTGTCATCGAGGACGCGCGCGCCGCGGCCTCGTTGATGGGGATGAACAACGTCTACTACCGGTTCCGCCACATGGTGGGGAAGGAGTCCTACTCCTCCAAGCGGGCCGGCCTGCGGATGAACCGGCTGGTGCAGGTCCTCACCACCAAGGTGGACTTCGAGCTCGTCTGCCTGGCGGTGAGCGCCATCAACGGCTGCGAGACGTGCGTCCAGTCGCACGAGAAGGTCGTCATCGAGGGCGGCCTCTCCGAGGACCAGGTGCACGACGCGGTCCGCATCGCCGCGGTCGTCCACGCGGCGGCGGTGGGCCTCGAGTCGTAGGCGTTCCGCTTCACGCTGACATCAGACACGCCCTCCGGTGGCAACACCGGGGGGCGCGTCACTTTGCGGGCCCGCGCATCTCTCTCTTCAAACACACACGAAAGGAACGAACGCATGTACCGCAGCCCGAGCCCCCTCTCCGAGCAGACCCGCTCCGCCGTCTCCGCCACCCTCAACGAGCGGCTGGCCGATGGTCTGGATCTGCACAGTCAAATCAAGGTCGCCCACTGGAACATCAAGGGCCCGCAGTTCGCGGCGCTCCACCCGCTCTTCGAGACGTTCGCGGTGAGCCTGGCGGCCCACAACGACTCGGTGGCCGAGCGCGCGGTGACGCTGGGAGGCAAGGCGTACGGCACCGCCCGGCACGTGGCGAAGACGAGCCGCCTGCCGGACTACCCGCAGGACACGTCCAAGGACCTGGAGCACGTGCGGCTGCTGGCCGACCGCATCGAGTCCTACCTCACGGGCGCGCGCGACAGCCGCAAGGTGGCCGAGCAGCACCAGGACACGGACACGGTGGACCTGCTCACCGGCATCATCACCGAGTTCGAGAAGCACGCCTGGTTCCTGCGCGCCTCGCTGGAGAGCTGAAGCGGGCCGGGCTAACCTTCGCGCGGCGGTCAACGCGAGGAGCCTCGACATGTCAGGCCGGGATTCACCCCGTCCCCAGGCAGTGCCTCCCGAGGGACGGGAGCAGGAGGCGCCAGGCCTCCGCGCGGTGGGAACGGCGGACGCCAAGGCGGCCGCTCCGGGCGGCGACAAGCGCTCGCTGAGTGACGCGGAGGTGCGGCTGCTGCGCGAGGTGTTCGGCGATGGCCTCGACTACAAGCCCATGCGCCTGGTGCGGATGGCCCCCTTCATCGCGGGCCTCAACGGGAGCCGGGCCTTCGTGCTGGGCAACACGCTCCACCTGCCCTCCATCGACTACGACGCCCTGTGGCGCGGGGACAGGGCGAAGGCGTGGCTGCTCGTCCACGAGAGCACCCACGTCTGGCAGTACCAGCACCGCGGCATCGGCTACGTGGCCGAGTCGCTGTGGGCCCAGAGCTTCGGCGAGGGCTACGACTACGTGAAGGCGCTGCGCGCGGGGAAGCCCTGGACGAAGATGAACCCCGAGCAGCAGGCCCAGCTCATCCAGGACACCTTCCATGGCGGGTACTTCGAGGCCCCCGGCGTGCGCTTCGGCGCGGTGGGCGGCAAGGGCGCGGTGCTGCTCCCCGGAGGGAAGACCCCCGAGGGCTTCACCGACTACACGCCCGTGCTCGTCGCGGCCCTGGACGTGCTCCGCAAGCCCGCCTGACGCCCGGCTCAGCGCGCCTGGTCACCGGCGACGGCCTGACCCACGCCCAGCCCCATCTGCTGCAGCGTGAAGGCCCACAGGTCCGTGTACTCCTCGATGATCTTCCCGGTGGGCTTGCCGGCACCATGGCCCGCCTTGGTCTCGATGCGGATGAGCACCGGGGCGTCACCGGCCTGTGCCGCCTGGGCGGCCGCGGTGAACTTGAAGCTGTGGCCCGGCACCACGCGGTCATCATGGTCCGCGGTGTGGACGAGCATGGGCGGGTAGCGCGTGCCCGGCTTCAGGTTGTGCAGCGGCGAGTACGCGTGGATCGCCTTGAACTCCTCCGGGTTCTCCGAGGAGCCGTAGTCGCTCGTCCACGCCCAGCCGATGGTGAACTTGTGGAAGCGCAGCATGTCCATCACGCCCACGCCCGGCAGGGCCACGCCGAACAGGTCCGGACGCTGCGTCACCGCCGCGCCAATCAGGAGGCCACCGTTGGAGCGGCCGGTGATGGCCAGACGCGGGGTCGAGGTGTACTTGTTGGCGATGAGCCACTCGGCCGCGGCGATGAAGTCGTCGAAGACGTTCTGCTTCTTCAGCTTCGTGCCGGCCTCGTGCCACTCGCGGCCGTACTCGCCACCCCCGCGCAGGTTGGCCACGGCGTAGACACCGCCCTGCTCCATCCACACCAGGTTGGCCACGCTGAAGCCCGGCGTCATCGGGGCGTTGAAGCCGCCGTAGCCGTAGAGCAGCGTCGGGTTGTTCCCATCCAGCTTCAGCCCCTTCTTGTGGCTGAGGAACATGGGGACGCGCGTGCCATCCTTGCTCGTGTAGAAGACCTGCGTCGTCTCGTACTGCGACGGGTCGAACTTCACCTGCGGCGCCTTGAACACCTGGGTCTGGCCGGCCTTCAGGTCATAGCGGTAGATGGTCGTCGGCGTGGTGTAGCTGGAGTAGGCGTAGAAGGTCTCCGTGTCCTGGCGCTTGCCGCCGAAGCCGAAGGTGGTGCCCAGGCCGGGCAGCGCCAGCTCGCCCTTCGCCTTGCCCTCCAGCGAGTACAGCCTCACCTGCGAGTGCGCGTCCTTCATCACGCTGACGATGAACTGGTTGTTGACGAGGTTGACGTGCGCCAGCGTCTCCTCGCCCTGGGGGATGATCTCCTTCCAGCTCTTGCGCTCCGGCTTGCGCAGGTCGATGGCGACGACACGGCCGCGCGGCGCGTCCAGGTCCGTCTTGAACCAGAAGACCGTGCCGTCGTTGCCGACGTACTCGTACTCCGCCTCCCAGTCCTTGAGCAGCTCGACGACCGGGGACCTGGAGTCCTTCAGGTCCTTGTAGAAGACGAGGTTCTTCGGCTCGGTGCCGCGCGAGACGTTGATGAGCAGGTAGCGCCCGTCATCCGTGACGAAGCCGCCGAAGCCCCACTCCTTCTGGTCCTTGCGGTCGTAGACGAGGACGTCCTCGGCCTGCGGCGTGCCCAGCTTGTGGAAATAGAGCTTCTGATAGTAGTTGGCGCCGCTCATGGCCTCGGCGGCCTTGGGCTCGTCATAGCGGCTGTAGAAGAAGCCCTTGCCGTCCTTCGTCCAGGACGAGCCGGAGAACTTCACCCACTTGATGATGTCCGGCAGATCCTTGCCCGTGCGCACGTCCCGCACGCGGATCTCCTTCCAGTCACTGCCGGCGGAGGCCACGCCGTACGCCATCAGGTTGCCATCCTCGGTGATGTCGAGGCCCGAGAGGGCCACCGTGCCATCCGCGGACAGCGTGTTCGGATCGATCAGGACGCGGGGCTCGGCCGCGAGCGAGTCGGCCGTGTAGAGCACGGACTGGGCCTGCAGGCCGTTGTTGCGGAAGAGGAAGTAGCGATTGCCCTCACGCCAGGGCACGCCGTACTTCTCGTAGTCCCACAGCTCGGTCATCCGCTGCTTGATTTGAGCGCGGAGGGGGAGCTTCTCCAGATAGCCGAAGGTGAGCTGGTTCTGGGCCTCGATCCACTGACGGGACTCGGGGGAGTCGGGGTTCTCCAGCCAGCGGTACGGATCGGCCACCTTCGTGCCGTGGTAGTCGTCCACCACGTCGTCCTTGCGCGCGGCGGGATAGCTCGGGCGCGAGGAGGCCTGGGAGGAAGCGCTCGCCGAGCTGGAAGCGGAGGGCGCGGTGGAGGGCTGGGACGCGCTGGGGGACTGGGCCTCCAGCTGCGCGGGAGCATGGCTGCAGTGCGTGAGCCAGAGGGCACACGCGGCGGCGGAGAAAGCGCGGAGTTTCATGGTGGCGCGCGAACCTATCAGCCCGGGGGCGTATTTCCGAAACAGACACCGAGTCACATGACTCGCCGCGTCGGAAGCGCCCCCGGGAGCACGCCGTCACTGAAAAACTACCAGACCTTCACGCGCTTCTCGGGAGGCAGGTACACGCCGTCACCCTCCTTCACACCGAAGGCGGAGTAGAACTCGGGCATGTTGCGCACCACGCCGTTCACCCGGTACTCGCCGGGCGAGTGCGTGTCCGTGAGGAGCAGCTGCCGCAGGGCATCGTCGCGGTGCAGCGTGCGCCACACCTGGGCCCAGCCGAGGAAGAAGCGCTGATCTCCCGTGAAGCCCTCGATGGCCGGAGCCTCCTGGCCGCCCAGCGACAGCTTGTAGGCCTTGAAGGCCACGGTCAGGCCGCTCAGGTCGCCGATGTTCTCTCCCAGCGTCAGCTTGCCGTTGAGGTTCATCCCCTGCAGCGGGGTGAAGGCGGAGTACTGGTCCGCCAGCATGCCGGTGCGCTGCTGGAAGGCGGACTTGTCCTCGGCGCTCCACCAATCGCGCAGGTTGCCGTCACCGTCGGAGCGGCTGCCCTGGTCATCGAAGCCGTGGCTGATCTCATGGCCGATGACGCCGCCGATGGCGCCGTAGTTCACGGCATCATCCGCCTCGGGATTGAAGAAGGGAGGCTGGAGGATGGCGGCCGGGAAGGCGATCTCGTTCATCGTCGAGCTGTAGTAGGCATTCACCGTCTGCGGCGTCATGATCCACTCGAGCCGGTCGATGGGCTTGCCCAGCTTGTCGAGGTTGCGGCGGACCTCGAACTCGGTGGCGCGCTTCACGTTGCCCACCAGGTCGTCCTTGCTGACGGTGAGCGCGGAGTAGTCCCGCCACTTCTCCGGGTAGCCGATCTTCACGTTGAACTTCGCCAGCTTGGCCTTGGCCTGGGTCTTCGTGTCCGGGCTCATCCACTCGAGCTGGTCGATGCCCTTCTCGAAGGCGACGCGCAGGTTCTTCACCAACTGCTGCATGCGGGCCTTGCTCTCGGGGCTGAAGTGGCGCTCCACGTAGAGCTTGCCGAGCACCTCGCCCAGCGCGCCGTCCACCGTCTCCACGCCGCGCTTCCAGCGGGGGCGGTTCTCCTGGAGGCCCTGGAGCGTCTTGCCGCGGAAGACGAACTCGGCCTGCTCGAACCTGGAGCTGAGCAGGGGCGCCATGTCGTCGAGCAGCTTGAAGGCGAGGTACTGCTTGAGCGTGGGCAGCGGCGTCTGGGCGAGCACCGCGTCCATGGCCTGGAAGTAGTCCGGCTGGCGCACGACGACGCCCGGCGTCTTCTCCGCCCCCAGGGCCTTGAGGTAGCGCGACCAGGAGAAGCCCGGGGTGAGCTGATCCAGCTCGGCCACGCTCTTGAGGTTGTAGGTGGCCTCGCGATCACGGTTGCGCACGCGGTCCCAGTGCTTCTCCGCGAGCGACGTCTCGAACGCCAGGACGGCCTTGGCCGCGCCAGCCGGGTCCTTCTCCCCCGCCAGGCCCAGCAGCGTCTCGATGTACGTGAGGTACGCGGCGCGCGTCTCGGCGAAGCGCGGCTCCTGCTTGAAGTAGTAGTCGCGATCCGGCAGGCCCAGGCCACTCTGGTTGGCTTGCGCGATGTAGCGCGTGGCCTGTTTGGCGTCCTGGCTCACGTACACGGTGAGCGGCGTCTGCACGCCCATGCGCGCGAGCGCGGCGAACAGCTCGGGCAGCCCCTGCTTGTCCTGGAGCGCGGAGATGCGCTCGAGGTCCCCGCGCACCGGCTGGAGGCCGAGCGACTCGATGCGCTCGGTGTCCATGAAGCTCTGGTACAGGTCACCGACCTTCTGCGGATCCGTCCCGGGCTTCTTGCCCTGGGTGGAGGCGGCCTCCTCGATGATGACGCGCAGGGCGGCCTCGCTCTTGTCGCGCAGCTCGATGAAGGAGCCGTAGCGGGCCTTGTCGGCGGGGATCTCCGCCGTCTTCAGCCACGTGCCGTTGACGTAGCGGAAGAAGTCATCCTGCGGGCGCACGCTGGGGTCGAAGTTCTGGGTGTCGACGCCGAGGGCGCGGGGCGTGGAGGCCTGGACGGCCGCGTCCGGCTGGGTGGTGCGCGAGGTGGCCGTGCATCCCAGGAGGAGGCAGGCCCCGAGCGTGGGAGCCCAGGAAAGACGGAGGGGCTTCTTGCTGTTCATGCGTTCTCGCTGTGCGGTATCGGGTGAGACGAAGGCAGGTAACCCCAGGAGCGGCTGGGAATTCCCATGGCTGCCTGGATGCTCCTCCTTCAGGTCGCGCATGCTGCCCGAGCAGCGCTCCGGGCGTCCACCGGCCCCTGGTGCACCCGGCGACACGCAGCGTCGTGACGCGAATGAGCCGCGACAGCGAGGGAAATCCGTGCGAAGAGCGGCCGGAAAGGGAGGGTGTGACGCGATGCGTTTCGATCGCCTTCTGTCCAGCGAGGCTCCACCCGCGACGCTGCTCGTCGGAGCGGAGCGGCGGAAGTGAGCCAGGCGGGGGCACTGAGGGAGCTGGCGCTGCTCTTCCTGCGGCTGGGGACGACGGCCTTCGGAGGCCCGGCGGCACACATCGCGCTGATGGAGGACGAGGTCGTCCGGCGCCGGAAGTGGCTCACGCACGAGGAGTTCCTGGATCTGCTCGGAGCCGCCAACCTCATTCCCGGGCCGAACTCGACCGAGCTGGCCATCCACATCGGCCATCGGCGGGCGGGCTGGAGCGGGCTGGTGGTGGCGGGCACGTGCTTCATCCTGCCGGCGTTCCTCATCGTGTCGGCCATTGGCTGGGTGTACACGCGCTTCGGGCAGCTGCCGCGGGTGGGGCATGTCCTGTATGGCGTGAAGCCCGTCATCATCGCCGTGGTGCTGCAGGCCATCTGGGGACTGACACGCGGGGCGGCGAAGACGAAGCTGCTGGCGGCGGTGGGCGTGGTCTGCGTGGCGTTGGGCGTCCTGGGAGTGAACGAGCTGCTCCTGTTGCTGCTGGCGGGGGGCTTCGTGACGCTCTGCCGGTGGGTGGCCCGGCGGCGCGAGGGCGGAGGCATGGCGCCCCCGTCGGTGAAGGCACTGCTCCCGGGCCTGCCACTGGGCGGAGTGATGGCGGCGACGGCGGCTCCGGGCTTCAGCCTCGGCGGCCTGTTCCTCTTCTTCCTGAAGGTGGGCTCCATCCTGTACGGCAGTGGCTACGTGCTGCTGGCCTTCCTGCGCGCGGACCTGGTGGAGCGCTGGGGCTGGCTCACCGAGGCGCAATTGCTGGACGCGGTGGCGGTGGGCCAGGTGACGCCCGGGCCCGTCTTCACCACGGCGACCTTCATCGGCTACGTGCTGGGAGGCGCCCCGGGCGCGGTGGTGGCCACGGTGGGCATCTTCCTGCCCGCGTTCTTCTTCGTCGCGGTGAGCGGACCGCTGGTGCCCCGGATGCGCCGCTCGTGGGTGGCGGGCGCGTTCCTCGACGGCGTCAACGTGGCCTCCCTGGCGCTGATGGCCACCGTCACCTGGCAGCTCGGGCGCGCGGCCCTGGTGGACGTGTGGACGGTGGGCCTCGCGCTCGTCAGCGCCGTGCTGCTCATCCGCTACCGCGTCAACTCCGCGTGGCTCGTGCTGGGTGGCGCGCTGGTGGGGCTGCTGGTGGGCTGATGGCCAACGCGACGCGGCTATCGCGGAACCACGGGGACGCCGGCCAGAGCTGCTCGCCTCCCCACCAGGCAGGTTCCTGTCTACCCCTCGAGTGGTACAGACAAAGCACCCTGTCCTCATTACCAATGAGAGACGCTCTCCATGCGGAGCCATGCCTGGGAAGTGACTTCCTGGCTCCTACCCTGAGCGGCCTCACGCGGGTGTCCTTGCCCCGCGTCCGAGGCAGACGCCATGGACTTCGCGACGCTCGAGACCCTGCGACAGAAACATCCCGCCTGGCGGCTGCTCGTCGCGGACCACGCTCCGCTCATCATCAGCTTCCTCCACGGCGTCTTCCTCCAGGCCAACGCGCGGGCACTGTCCCAACGCGAGCTGGTGACGAGGCTCGAGGACCACCTGCATGCCCTGCGCGAGCGATGGGGGGAAGAGGCTTTTCCACGGACGGCAGGGGCCTACCTCGATGATTGGGCGGCGGACGGCCGGGGCTGGCTGCGCAAGTTCTACCCACCTGACACGGACGAGCCCCACTTCGACCTGACTCCGGCGACCGTGCGCGCCATGGACTGGCTCGTTCAGCTCCACCAACGGGCCTTCGTGGGAACGGAATCGAGGCTGCTCACCATCTTCCACCTGTTGGAGCAGATGACGGAGGGAACGGAGCTGGACGCCCAGGCCCGGCTCGCGGAGCTGGAGCGCCGCAAAGGCGAGCTCGAGAAGGAGATGGCTCGCCTGCGCGCCGGGCACCTGGAGTTGATGGACGAGTCCGCCCTCAAGGACCGCTTCCAACAAATGGCGGACACCGCCCGCGGACTGCTGTCCGACTTCCGCGAGCTGGAGCACAGGTTCGTCGACCATGACCGTTCCCTGCGTGAGCGGGTCGCGACCTGGGAAGGCGCCAAGGGAGAGCTGCTGGAAACGGTTTTTGGCGAGCGCGACACCATCAGTGGCTCGGCCGAGGGACGCAGCTTCCGGGCCTTCTGGGACTTCCTCATGTCGCCCACACGCCAGGAAGAGCTCACCCGCCAGCTCGAGCGGGTGTTTGCCCAGCCGGCGGTCCAGGCGCTCCACCCGGACCCACGGTTGATGCGCATCCACTTCGATTGGCTCGAGGCGGGTGAGCACACCCAGCGCACCGTGGCGCGGCTCTCCGAGCAGTTGAGACGCTATCTCGACGACCGTGTCTGGCTGGAGAACCGCCGCATCATGCAGCTGTTACGGGGCGTCGAGCACCATGCACTCGCGGTGCGGGCCCACCCGCCCGAGCGCGCCTTCATGGAGCTGGATGAGCCCGCCCCCGCGGTGGAGTTGCCCCTGGAGCGGCCCCTCTTCTCGCCCCCCTTCCGGCCGTGCATGGCGGACGCCACGGTGCTCGAGGCAAGCGAGGAGGTCCCCGCCGAGGCCCTCTTCCATCAGACCTTCATCGACAAGGCGCAGCTGCGTGAAAACGTCCGTCACGCGCTCCAGGCCCGCGAGCAGGTGTCGCTCGCGGAGCTCGTGCGGGAGCACCCACTCCAGCACGGACTCGCCGAGCTGGTGGCCTACCTGAGTCTCGCCGCCGAGGACCGGCGCGCCGCGGTCGAGGAGGACACCTCACAGACCCTTTTCTGGACGGACGCGCGGGGCCACGTGCGCCGCGCCATCCTTCCCCTGGTGCGATTCCACCGATGACGCTCCCCACTTCGAACCCCACGGGCTCCGCCCCTTCCCTCTCCCATGTGCTCGTCTCCCTGATGAAGGGGGTGCTCTACCAGGAGAGCGATCCCTCCCTCTGGCAGGAGCTGCTCCAGTTGCAGGCGCGCGTGCGTGACCATGTAACGGTGTTGGGTCTGCAGTTGATGCTCGACGAGGCCGAGGGTTACGCCTACCTGCGCCAGCGGCCCGCCGTGGAGGGCGAGCCGGAGCTGCCGCGCCTCGTCCCACGCCGGCAGCTGGGCTACGGGGTGAGCCTGCTCCTGGCGCTCCTGCGCAAGAAGCTGGCGGAGGCGGACGCGACAGGAGGTGACAGCCGGCTCGTGCTCCGGCGCGACGACATCCTGGAGATGGTGCGTCTGTTCCTGCCAGACGGAACCAATCAGGCGCGTCTGGAGGACCGGCTCGATGCGGACATCGCCAAGGTGGTGGAGCTGGGCTTCCTTCGCCGGATGAGGGGCACCGACGATGCGCTCGAGGTCCGCCGCATCCTCAAGGCTTTCGTCGATGCGCAGTGGCTGGACACCTTCCAACAGCGGCTCGCGGACTACCACGCCCACCTCGTGCAGGAAGGGGGAGACAGGTCATGAGCACCGGAATTCCCATCACGCAAGGCCACCTGTTCGACTCCCACACCTCCAGCGAGCGGAGCGGTTTCCGGCTCCACCGTTTCGAGGTCTACAACTGGGGGACCTTCCACGAGCGGGTGTGGCACCTGGACCTCGGTGGCGACAACGGGCTGCTGACCGGCGACATCGGCTCGGGCAAATCAACCCTGGTGGATGGGCTGGTGACGTTGCTCGTCCCCCCGCAGAAGCTCGCCTACAACAAGGCGGCGGGGGCGGAGTCGCGCGAGCGCACCCCGCGCTCCTATGTGCTGGGACAGTACAAGTCCGAGCGGGGTGAGACAGGACATGGCGCCCGCCCCATCTTCCTGCGCAACGGGACGAGTTACTCCGTCCTGCTCGGCCACTTCTACAACGAGGGGTATGCGCAGCACGTCACGCTGGCGCAGGTGCTCTGGATGCGCGAAGCCGAGGGCCAGCCCCAGCGGCTCTTCGTGGTGGCGGACGCACGGCTCTCGATTGCCGAGCATTTCGCTGGCTTTGGAGCGGACCTCGGAACCCTGAAGAAGCGCCTCAAGGGGCTCACCCGTGAGGTGCACGAGACGTTCCCGCCCTACCAGGCCGCCTTCCGGCGGCGTTTCGCGATCGGGAACGAGCAGGCGCTGGAGCTCTTCCATCAGACCGTGTCGATGAAGTCCGTGGGAAACCTCACGGACTTCGTGCGCCAGCACATGTTGCAGCCGTCCTCCACCGAGCAGCGCCTGGAGGCACTCATTGCCCACTTCGAGCACCTTCACCGCGCGCACGAAGCCGTGCTCAAGGCCAAGCGTCAGGTCAGCCAGCTCGAGCCGCTGGTGCGGGACTGTGAGCGCCACGGCACGCTGGTGGCCGAAGTGGAGGTACTCCGGAACTGCCGCGAGGCGCTGCGCCCGTGGTTCTCCGAGCAGAAGGCCCGGCTCGTCGAGGTCCAGCTCGCGGAGCTGAAGGCCAGACGCGAGAGCGCGCGGATTGAAGCCGAGCAGCTGACCGAGGAGCGCGGTCACCAGGGCCGGGAGCGAGACCGGCTCAAGCAGGACATCGCGGCCAATGGTGGCGAGCGCATCGAGTCGCTGAAAGCGGAGCTGGCCCAGCACCACCGGGAGAAGGAGGAGCGCCGCCAGAAGGCCGAGCGGTATGCACGCATGGCCCGGGAGTTGGGGCTGCCGGAGGCCACGGACGTCGAGCGCTTCCTGGCCAATAGCCGCGACCTCCCCAGGCTGCGCCAGCAAGCGGAAGGCGAGCTCTCCCAGACCCAGAACGCACTGACCGACCTGGGGGTCGAGCTGCGCGACCTCAAGAGCAGACATCAAGAGGTCACCGCCGAGCTCGAGTCGCTGCGGCGGCGGCGCTCCAACCTCCCCCACCGCATGTTGGAGCTGCGCGAGCGGCTGTGTGCCGGGCTCGAGCTTCCCGTGGACACACTGCCCTTCACGGGCGAGCTCCTGCAAGTGCGGGAGGAGGAACACGCCTGGCAGGGAGCCATCGAGCGCGTGCTGCACGCCTTCGGGCTCTCGCTCCTGGTGCCGGACGCGCATTACCCGCAGGTGACGCAGTGGGTGAATCGCACCCACCTGGGCGGACGGCTCGTCTATTACCGGGTCCACGAAGAGCCAGCGGCACGGGCGCACACGCCTCATCCCCAATCGCTGCTCCGCAAGCTCTCCATCAAACCGGACTCGGGCATGTACCGGTGGCTGGAGGCGGAGCTCGCGCGGCGCTTCGACTACGTGTGCTGCGACACCCTGGAGCAGTTCCGGCGCGAGCGTCAGGCGCTGACCGCCACGGGCCAGATGAAGAACCCGGGTGGGCGGCACGAGAAGGACGACCGGCATCGGCTCGATGACCGCTCCCAGTGGGTACTCGGCTGGACGAACGAACAGAAGCGGACCGTCCTGGAAGCCGGGGCGCGTCAGCTGGAGACACACATCCACGAGGTGCTCGAGCGCTGGCAGGCGTTGGACTCCCGGCGCAAGGCGTTGCAAGGCCGGAGCGAGGTGCTGAGCCAACTCGCCGTCTTCGACTCCTTCCGCGAGCTGGACTGGCCATCCGTCGCCGCCAACCTCCAGCGCCTGGAGGAGCAACTGCGCGAGCTCGAGTCCGGGTCCAACAAGCTGCGCGTCCTCCAGCGCCAGCTCGAGAAGCTCGAGGGCGAGCTGAAGCGGACGGAAACGAAGCTCAAGGAGGTGGAGAAGCTCCAAGGCCGGCTGGAAACGCACGAGGAGAGCGCACGCAAGGAGCTGGCCAGGTGCGAGCTGCTCCAGCAGCAGACTCCCGAGCCCCTGCGCTCGCACTACCCGCGTGTCGCGGCCCTGTACGCGGAGAGGTGGGGGAGCGATACGCTCGAGGTGGAGACCTGTGACGAGCGCGAACGGGAGGTGCGCGAAGAACTCCAGAAGCGCATCGATGCCGAGAACCGGAAGCTCACCACGGTGCGTGACGCCATCATCTCCGCCATGGAGGCCTACCGGGCGGCCTTTCCGCTGGACACCCAGGAAGTGGACGCCCGGCTGGAGGCCGCGGGCGAATACATCGGCATGCTGGAGTCGTTGCGCAAGGACGGCCTGCCCGCCTTCGAGGCGCGCTTCAAGAGCCTGCTGAACGAGAACACCATCCGCGAGGTGGCCAACTTCCAGGCCCAGCTTCATCGCGAGCGCCAGGACATCCTCGAGCGCATCCAGCTCATCAACCGCTCACTCCAAGGCATCGACTACAACCCGGGGCGATACATCGTCCTGGAGACCGCTTCGAGCGCCGACCCGGACGTGCGCGAGTTCCAACAGGATTTGCGCGCCTGCACGGAAGGGGCGCTCACGGGCTCGGAGGACGATGCGTACTCGGAGAAGAAGTTCCTCGAGGTCAAGCGCATCATCGAGCGCTTCCGCGGGCGCGAGGGCCATGCGGAGCTGGATGCCCGGTGGACCCGCCGGGTGACGGACGTGCGCAATTGGTTCGGCTTCTCGGCTTCCGAGCGCTGGCGTGAGCCCATCATATTCATGACAACTGGCCCAACTCATGCATGAGAGCAGGAACCAGGGGCTCTTGTGAGCGATTTCGAGCACAGAACAGACGTCGGCCCTCCCGGGGGCGCGGGTAGCAAGCAGGA